>CAJWPX010000005.1 GCA_913045065.1 uncultured Fidelibacterota bacterium
CTGAGAATTTGGAGTTTGAAAAAGCAGCAAGCTTAAGAGATGAAATTGTAAATCTGCAAAAAGAAATTAAAATTGCTAACTAAGAGGATAAAATGAATATTGAACTAATTAAACAAAAATCAGGAATTGTCGGGGAAAGCGAAGAGATTAATCAGGTCTTGGAAATGGTATCCCAAGTTGCTGGTGTAGATATTTCTGTTTTGATTAATGGAGAGTCTGGTACGGGAAAAGAATTGGTTGCCAAAGCTATTCATACTGCAAGTATGCGTTCAAGCAAGGATTTAACTATTGTTAATTGTGGAGCTATTCCAGAAGGAATTATTGAAAGTGAATTATTTGGTCACAAAAAAGGAGCTTATACTGATGCGAGTGAATCAAGAAAAGGCTATTTTGAGACCGCAAATAAGGGAACAATTTTTCTTGATGAAATTGGAGATATGCCATTAGAAACTCAAGTTAAGGTTTTAAGAGTACTAGAGAGTGGAGAATATATGAGAGTGGGAGACTCTATATCTAAGAGAACTGATACTAGAGTAATAGCTGCTACAAATAAAAATCTAGCTAAACTTGTTAAAGAAGGAAAATTCAGACAAGACCTTTATTATAGACTAAAAACAGTTACAATTAATCTTCCAGCACTGAGGCGTAGGAAAAATGATATTAGATTGCTTGTTGAGAGATTTGCTTTGCAATTTAGTAGAACAAACAAAATTAAATATAAGGGGTTTACTCCTGAAGCAATTAAGGCAATCCAGAAATTTGATTGGCCAGGAAATGTAAGAGAATTAAGAAATTTTATAGAAAGTATTTTGATTCTTGAAAAGGGAGAAAGAATTACTGCAGAAATTATCGAAAAACAACTACAAAGCGAAAAAATGATTGAATTTTCTGATAATCCAGCACTACCTGTTGTAGTAAATCAGAACCCTGATCAAGCTGAAAGAGAATTGATTTTACGACAATTATTATTTTTGAGACAAGACATAGAAGAACTCAAACTAATGCTAAAACAATCTGATTTTTCAATATTAAATTCGCCTAGAAATATTGATGAAAATTTTAGTAATAAAATTCATGATGATGAATTTGATAGTTTCGAAGATAAAACTTTGTTAAAAGAGCAAGCAATAGGTAGTTTCAAGACTACAGATTTAGAAAAAGAAATGATTCTTCGCACATTAGAGTACTTTAATAACAACAGAAGGGCAGCAGCCAAGTCACTTGGAATGAGTGAAAGAACACTATATAGAAAGATTAATGATTATGGAATTGAAAAGAAGATTAATAAAGATAACTAATTTTTATTTTATTTTTGTACTATTTGGGTGTGCATATTACTCAATGGCGGGGTCAATCCCTCCAAACATTAGAAATGTGTCTGTCCCTTTGTTTGTGAATCAAACGCCTGAATTTGAGCTTTCAGAAAAGTTGACTAATGTAATTATTGAACAAATTAGTGAACAGAATATTATTAAAATAGTAAGCAATCCAGATAGTGACAGTGTTATAAATGGTGAAATAGTTTCTGTTTCAGATGGTCCGTATGCTTTTAATAATAATGAGCAAGTTAGTGAATATCGTTTTTCAATTAAAGTTAAAGCTATATGGCTTGATGTTAGCAACGACAAAGAATTATTTGAAAAAGACTTCTCTTCATTTGGAACTTATAGCATTGATAGCGACCCTTCTTCTGATGGAATAGATAATGATAATGATGGACTAATTGATAGCAATGATAGCGATGAATTTGGAGACTCAAGAGAGCTTGCAATTAATGTTGCAATTAATAAAATTGCAGTTGATATTGTAAACACAGTGTTGTCAACATGGTGATATTATGAATCAAGTAAATGTAGAAAAATTAAAGAAATTTATTGGTAAAGAAGTCCAAATCAATGGATGGGTTTATAATATAAGATCGATTGGAAAAATATGGTTTGTTATTGTAAGAGATGGTACTGGGTATGTCCAATGTGTCGTATCAAAAAATGATGTTACCGAGGATGTTTTCAAATTAGAGAATACTTTAACTCAAGAATCTTCTCTTACTATTACAGGGACTGTCCAGGAAGATAAGAGATCTAAGGGTGGTGTTGAAATTATTACCAGCAACATTAGGGTTGTTCATATTGCTGATGAATACCCAATAGCTTTAAAAGAGCATGGTGTTAGCTTCTTAATGGACAATCGACATTTATGGTTAAGATCAAAAAAACAATTCGCAATTATGAAAATTAGGCAAAGAACAATAAAAGCAATACGAGACTTCTTTGATGATAGAGGGTTTGTGTTAATTGATTCTCCTATGTTTACTGGTAATGCTGTAGAGGGTACTACTACTCTATTTGAGACTGATTATTTTAATCGATCTGCTTATTTAACACAAAGCGGACAATTGTATCAAGAAGCTGCCGCTATGGCATTTGGAAAAACATATTGTTTTGGACCTTGTTTTAGGGCAGAAAAATCAAAAACTAGAAAACATCTTACTGAATTTTGGATGGTGGAGCCTGAAATGGCCTACTGTGATATCAGTCAGAATATGGATATAATTGAAGAATTTATATCATACATAGTTTCTGATTGTTTAAAACATTGTTCTCAAGAATTAGAGATTCTCGAAAGAGATTTATCCAAATTAAAAAATATTTCTAGTCCATTTCCAAGAATTTCTTATGATGACGCAGTAAAAATATTAAAAGATAAAAACCGTGATTTTAAATATGGAAGCGATTTTGGAGCTCCTGACGAAGAAGCAATTGCTTCTGAATTTGATAAACCTGTTATGATCCATTCTTGGCCACACAAGACGAAAGCATTTTATATGAAAAGAGACAAGACTGATAAATATGCTTTAGGTGTGGATGTTCTTGCACCAGAAGGTTATGGAGAAGTTGTTGGCGGTGGTCAAAGAGAAGATGATCATGACTTATTAGTGAAACGTATTAAGGAACACAAATTGCCTGTAGATGCATTCAAGTGGTATCTAGATTTGAGAAAATATGGGTCAGTTCCCCATTCAGGTTTTGGATTAGGTCTTGAAAGAACGGTTTCTTGGATATGTGGGATTGATCATATCAGGCAAACAATTCCTTTCCCAAGAACAATGGGAAGGCTTGAACCGTGATAGAATTTAATGGAAGAATTGCTGTTTTTGGAGGAAGAGATATTACTGAATCAATCTATAATGATACGGTAGAAGTCGGTAAGAGGATGGCAAGTGAAAATTGGTTAGTATTTTGTGGTGGAGGTGAAGGAGTAATGGAGGCCATTGCTAAAGGAGTTTCAATGAATGATGGTGTATGTATTGGGATTCTTAAAGATAAAGACTTCAAATCTGGAAATGATTTTTTATCTATTCCAATCTCAACAGGTCTTGATATTACAAGGAATGCTTTAATCAGTTATAATTGCGATGTTGGAGTCGCGATTTCTGGAGCTTATGGAACTTTAAGTGAAATTGCATATACCTTAGCACAGGATAAGCCTCTAATTGCTTATAAAAGTTGGGATATCAAGAATTCAATCCAAGTAGATTCAATTAGCGCATTGATTAGTGAGATTAAAAATTGTCTAAATCAATAAAAGTCGGTATTTGTCAGGTTAATCCTATCTTAGGAAACTTTGATTATAATTATCAGAAGTTGTTAGATAACTATAATCAAGCTATTGACAAAGGAGCAAATTTAGTGATTTTCCCCGAAATGGTTGTTACGGGATATCCGCCGCAAGATTTACTTTTTTCAAAATCTTTTATTAAGAAAAACTTAGAAGTATTACATAATTTTTCTAAAAAAGTCTCTTCTCCATGTATTGTAGGATTTATTGATGAAAAGGATGGAAAATTATTTAATTCAGCTGCAATCTGCGAAAAAGGGAAGGTAGTTAAAGTTTATAATAAAATTCTTCTTCCTAATTATGATGTTTTTGATGAAAATCGCTACTTTGAAAATGGATCTGAAATTGGTGACTTTAAAATTGATATTGATGGAACTGATTTTAATTGTGTTGTACAAATATGCGAAGATTTATGGGAAGATAATTATAGTAGAAAGCTTTCTGAGGAAATTGTTACAATGAGTCCAGATCTTATTGTGAATATCTCGGCTTCTCCATATCATAAGAATCGTAAAAATATTCGAAAAGATTTAATCGTAAAAAATTTTGGTGATGCTAATTGTCCTTTTGTGTATTGCAATCTTATTGGCGGGCAAGATGAGCTTATATTTGATGGAAATTCTATGGTATTTAACTCAGATATGAATTTAATAGCTGAGGGAAAGAATTTTGAAGAAGATTTAATTATTGTTGATACAGATTCTAGCTTAATAAATGAGAGTGAAGTAGAGATTAATAATGAAATTTATAGTGCATTAACACTTGGAATTAAAGATTATTTTTCTAAAACTGGTCATCAAAGAGCAGTAATAGGTTTGAGCGGTGGAATAGATTCTGCGCTGGTAGCATGTCTTGCTGTTGATGCGCTTGGATCAGAGAATGTTTATTTAGTTTCTATGCCTTCAAGATTTTCTAGTGAGCACAGTAAAACTGACGCAAAACAATTAGCACAGAATTTAAATGCACATTTTGACACAGTTGATATCGATAGTTTATTTGAGAAATATTTAGATGTACTTAATCCAAAATTTAAAGGATTAGAGAGTAATGTTGCTGAGGAGAATATTCAATCAAGAATTAGAGGAAACATATTAATGGCATTTTCCAATAAGTTTGGCTGTTTAGTCTTGTCAACAGGCAATAAAACCGAGTTAGCCTTGGGTTATTGCACTCTTTATGGAGATATGAGTGGTGGATTGTCAGTTATTGGAGATTTATCAAAAACAGAAGTTTATAATCTTGCAAAATGGAAAAATAAAGTAAGTAATAATATTATTCCTGATAGCTCTATTACAAAACCACCATCTGCAGAATTGGCTCCAAATCAAGTAGATCCTTTTGATTATGACGTGATTAGTCCAATTGTTGATAAAGTAATTTATAATGAATCTATTGATAACAATAATTCTGAAACAGATGAGATAATCAGAAGAATTAATCAAAATGAATATAAAAGAAGACAGACACCTCCAATTTTACGCATTACTAGAAAAGCATTCGGTATGGGTAGACGTTTTCCTATTGTAAATCATTTTCATGAATGATATTCAATACATTCGGAACTTTTGTATTATTGCTCATATCGATCATGGAAAATCTACCCTTGCAGACCGGTTGCTAGAGTTCACTGGTACAATTTCAAAGAAAAAAATGAAAAACCAAGTTTTGGATAGTATGGATCTAGAACGTGAGAGAGGAATTACCATCAAAAGTCATTCTATTAGAATGATTTTTAAGGATCATATTTTGAACCTAATTGATACTCCAGGCCATGTTGATTTTTCATATGAAGTTTCTCGTACATTGTCAGCAAGTGAAGGAGCATTGTTAGTTGTTGATGCTGCTCAAGGAATTGAAGCGCAAACGGTAACTAATTATCTGTTGGCAGTTGAAAATGATTTAAAAATAATTCCAATAATTAATAAAGTAGATCTGCCCAATGCAGACATTGATAATGTAAAGAAACAAATTATTGAATTAACCGGCTGTGAAGAGAAAGATATTTTATTAACAAGTGCAAAAAATGGGGAAGGAATTGAAGATTTATTGAATACAATTATTGAATTGGTTCCTTGTCCGACTATATCAAAGAATGAAAAAATAAAAGCACTTATCTTTGATTCTATCTTTGATAAATATAGAGGAGTTATTGCATATGTTCGTATTTATGAAGGATCTATTCAACGTGGTATGAAAATTAAATTTTTTTCTCATGATACTTACTATGAAGTTGACGAAGTTGGATATTTTGTAATTGATCGGAAAAAAGCTCCATCACTGGAAAGGGGCGAAGTCGGTTATATTATAGCAAATATTAGAGATATTGAGCATGTATTGCCTGGAGATACAATTACCACCGTTAACAATCCTTGTTCTAAGGCTTTGCCTGGTTTTCAGAAGATTAAACCGATGGTTTTTTCAGGATTATTTCCTTCTGATGCAGATGATTATGATGATTTACGTACAGCTCTTGAAAAATTAAAACTTAATGACGCTTCCCTCGTTTTTGAACCAGAAGTGAGTGATGCTTTAGGGTTTGGATATCGTTGTGGGTTCTTGGGGTTACTGCATATGGAGATAATTCAAGAAAGATTAGAGCGTGAATTCGACCTTTCGATTGTTACAACAAGCCCCAACGTGAAATATTTAGCAAATCTAAAAGATAAAACTCAAGTTGAAGTTCATAGACCTGCTTTATTACCACCGCCAAAGATTTTAGAAGATATTCTAGAGCCGATTGTTGAAGCAGAAATCTTAACTCCAACAGAATATATTGGAAATATAATGAAGATCTGTCAAGATAGAAGAGGACATTATAAATCAACCTCCTATTTATCAAGTTCTAAAGTACAATTAATTTATGATTTACCATTGGCTGAAATAATTTTTGATTTTTATGATTCTATTAAATCTGCTTCAAAAGGGTATGCGTCGTTTGATTATACATTTAAAGAATACAAAAAAAGCAAATTGGATAAGCTAGATATTCTTATTAATAAAGAACCTGTTGATGCCTTATCAATGATTTGTTCTAAGAAAGATTCTTATCATCGCGGGTTAGCGTTGTGTCAAAAGTTAAAAGAACTTATTCCGAGACAACAAATTCAGATTCCTATTCAGGCTTCTATCGGTACTAGGGTTATTGCAAGAACGAATATTGCTCCATTTAGAAAGAATGTGACTGAAAAGTTATATGGCGGCGATGTAACACGAAAAAAGAAACTTCTTCAAAAACAAAAAAAGGGTAAAAAAAGAATGCGTATGATTGGAAAAGTAGAAGTTCCTCAAGAAGCTTTATTAGCTGTATTGAAGATTTGATATGATTAAAGACTATTTTAGAAAATCTAGTTCACCTCTCTATAGTTTTATTATCACTTTACCAATTTTCCTTATCTATGAACTAGGTATTTTTTGGATGAGAAACATAGAATTTAATTATATCCAAAATGGTGCCGATGTATTGATTGAACAAACAATATTAAAGTTAGGATTTGACGTTATTTATGTATCATCAATAATCTTTCTGTTTATTCTATTAATAATCATTTATTATCAGAAGCGCCATTTTAATTCATTGAGTATTTCTAGACCATATTTAGGTGTAATGTTCCTTGAATCTATGGTATATGCTAGTATCTTATTTTTTTTGATGGGCAATCTTTATTTAATGGATGCTTCTACTAATGATATCTATTGTAATATGATATTGTCTTTGGGTGCCGGTATTTATGAAGAACTCATTTTTAGAGTGCTGTTAATTTATATATCTTATCAATCAATAAAATTTTTGTTTCGACTAAGTAAGTTTTCTGCAAATTTCTATGCTGTAATTTTTTCGGCAATTTTGTTTTCTTTATTTCATTTTATTGGAGCAGAATCATTTAACCAAGAAGCTTTTGCCGTCCGATTTATTGCTGGTATATTCTTGGCATCTTTATATGTCCAAAGAGGCTTCGGAATTACTGCCATTACTCATTCATTTTATGATATATTTGTTATTTTTCTATTAACTTAGAAGATGAGCAAGAGATTTGTTTTTATTTTATTTATAAGCTGTACATTTTCGCAATCTGTTATTGATACCCTGTCGGTTACAATATATCCGGAGTATTACTATCAAGGAGTCATGGTAGAATATAAATTTGATACAGACTCTTCTAACCAATATAAATTTAGATTGCCAACTGAAGTCGATTCAGTTCTATATCTGGTGTCAAATAATGACGAACTATTTGAGCAAGTGTTAAAGGTTGAGAACCAATCTGTTGCTTCGGTTGAAAAAGATGGTGAACATAAAATTTATCTTTTTTTAAATAGATATAATCAAGTTCCTGGACCAAGAAATTTTTCATATCAATTTGAATCACTAAGTGATATAAGTACATTGATGATGGCATTCCAACTACCATTTGCCTCACAAGAATTTATTGCATCAGTGAATGATATTAACCTTGAAGAAATAAAAGATCAAAATGGTCTAAATTTTTTGCAAGGATTAATAGATAATTATCAATCAAATAAACCAATAAATCTTTCCTTAAGTTATTTTAACCCGCATGGTTTGACATCGATACAATATTCTGCAAATATAAGTACAGATAATTCTGTGCCTTCAAGTTCTATGATTACATCAAGAGAAAAATTTATTAACTATCCTTTCTTAACATGGGAACCAATGCTAATTTTCTTGATACTAACTTTAATACTGGTATTTTTATATGAGATTTCTAATAGAAGAAAAAACAATTAAGATAGTATTTATCTTTATTTGCCTTATTTTTGTTTTTAACTGTGAGGTAAAAAGAGATTCGATAGGAGGTAGCGACGATTTAGTCGTCTTAGCTGCAAAAGAAGATCGAGAACAAATAAAAAGTTTGTTATCGATTGTGTTTAATGATACCCTATTAACTCCTGAGCCAGAACCATTCTACAAGGTAAAATTCTCCGATCCTGCTAATTACCAAGCATTAAAAACACAAACTAATTTAATTATCGCATCAATTGGTGATTTTGACTTAAATCCTGCTACTAAATTGGTGAAAGATTTATTAGGTGTTAAAAAATTTAATCAAACACTTGAGGGTGACCCAGTTATTTTATCTAAAGATCAATTTGCTAAAAATCAATTATTTATGATTGTAAGCGGTTCTGATTCCGATTCAATTAAAGAATATTTTTTAGAAAATAATGAATGGATTAAATCACAATACAATACAAATTTTGATAAAAAACAATCCCAATATCTTTTAGAAACGCAACATCAAGAAGATAAAGAGTCTATGCTATTAGAAAGCTATGGCTGGAACATCAATTTACCTTGGGGATGGGAAATTATTAGAAATGAAACTGACTCCAATTTTGTATGGATTGGACAAGAAATGCCTTTTAGATGGTTAGCAGTTTATTGGAGAGATGGGAACCATTTTTCAAAAGAAACTGCAACTGAATTAGCAAATAATTTTCCCAAGGAATATTTTAAGTCAATTCAATATAATAACGATTTTTTATCAATTGATTGGATTGATCATTACAGGGAAGATGCTGCTTATAAAATATCAGGATTGTGGGAATCCATCGAAGGAGCTAAAGGAGGTCCTTTTCAAGGACATCTTTTCTATGACAACGAATCAGACAGAACGTTTTATATTACTTATTTGGTATATAACCCAGGAGGAAGAAAAGCATTCTATATCAGGCAAATGGATTTGATTGCTAGAACTTTTAGGGTTAAATAATGAAACGACTAGTTATACTTCCTACATATAATGAAGCAAAAAACATTGTCAAGACAATTGACATGCTTTTGGCATTGGATATAAATCTGGATATATTAATTGTAGATGATAATTCTCCTGATGGAACAGGAGATTTAGTAAGAAGCCATTACCAAGAATCTGTTAATGTTGAAACAAGACCAACAAAAGATGGATTAGGTTCTGCATATGTGTTTGGATTCAATTGGGCATTAAAACATAATTATGATTTGATTGTACAAATGGATGCAGATTTATCACATGATCCAAAAGAAGTTCCTGCTATGTTTGCACTGTTATCAGAAAATGATCTAATAATAGGTAGCAGATATTATGGAGGATTAAGGGTGATAAATTGGCCAGTACGTCGTCTATATATAAGTTATTTTGCTAATTTGTATGCTAGATTGATTACAGGTGTGCCCATCAAAGATTTAACAGCTGGATTTAAGGCTTGGAAAAGCGATACATTGTACCTCATAAATTTTAATGAATGTTCATCACAAGGGTATTGTTTCCAGATTGAAACATCATTTCGTGCATACCAAAAAAATTGTAAAATCAAGGAACATCCAATAACTTTTACGGATCGTACTGTTGGAGAATCCAAGATGGATAAATCCGTTGTAATAGAAGCAATTTTAAAAGTATGGTTGTTTGGTTTCTGGAGATTGTTTAGGTTAAAAAAATAAATGAAAAAACATTATTTAGATTTTGAGAAACCTCTGAAAGATTTTGATGATGAAATTCAAAATTTAGTTTCCATTGATTCTGAATCAGAAAAATTGGATCAACTAAACAATATGAGAATAGAAAAAGAAAAAGAAGTTTTTTCTAATCTAAATCCATGGCAGACAGTTCAATTAGCTAGACATCCTAATCGTCCGTATACCCTTGATTATATATCAGCTTGGTGTGATGATTTTATTGAACTACATGGAGATAAAGCATTTTCTGATGACAAAGCTGTTGTCGCTGGTATTGGAACTATAGATACTCATCGTGTTGTTATTATAGGTCAACAGAAAGGCAGGAATACAAAAGAAAATTTGTATAGAAATTTTGGCATGATGAAGCCTGAAGGTTATAGAAAAGCATTACGTATTATGAAAATGGCAGAAAAATTTGATTTACCAGTTATCACTTTAATTGATACTCCTGGTGCTGATCCTGGAGTTGCAGCAGAAGAAAGAGGACAAGGATATGCTATTGCAAATAATCTTATTGAAATGGCATCAATCGAAACTCCAATATTATCAATTGTTATTGGAGAAGGAGCAAGCGGTGGTGCCTTAGGAATTGGATTATGTGATAAAATGTTAATGTTGGAAAACACTTGGTTTTCTGTTATCAGTCCTGAAGGGTGTGCATCAATTTTATGGCAAGACTCTTCAAAAGCACCAGAGGCTGCAAGTGCTTTGAGATTAACTCCTAAAGATTTAATGGAACATAACATATGTAATATGATTGTTTATGAACCAACAGGTTGTGCACACAGACATTCTGATGAAATGATTGAGATTCTAAAAAAAACTATAGTAGATGAAATAAATTTATTAAAGGAAAAAAATATTACAAATTATTTATCTTCTAGGATAGAAAGATATGATAAGCTTGGTGTTTTTAGAGAAAATTAGTAGAAATCAAATCGATTATCTTCAATATCAGAATTATCTCGAAGAGCTTGCAACCAATTACCCCATATTAAATTCTGTCTTTGGATAATTAGACTAAATTTTAGCGCTTCTTTCTTTTCATTAAAATCTTTTTCATCTATTTCATCTATACTTAACACTTTGACAAAAGCTTGTCCTCGGATAGTTGGCAACGGACCGAAGAAATCACCTTGTTTGGCATTAAGCAGTGCCCCAGCAACATAATTACTCCTTCCAATAGATGTAAAACTTCCAATCAAACTGCTTGTTGCTTCTTCTACATATTCGAAATTAGGGTAAGTCTTTGCTAAATCAGATAAATTCACATTTTCCTTATCTATTAAAAGATTATTAGCAATTTCTTCAATCTGTTTCTTTTTGATGTCAACAATGGATTCCTCTATCAGATTTTCTTTAACAGTCTCAAATGACATTGTTTCTGCCGGTGAAATTGAATCCAGATAGAATACAAGGAAATAATTATCATTTTCTACATATTCAGATACGTTACCTTCTTCGCTACTAAAAGCAAATTGTACAGCATTTCTTGCCACTCCAATTTCTTCTATAAATATAGATGCTCTTTGGACCCCGCTTGCATCATTTATTTCCATCTTGAGAGAATCTGCTAAATCAAAAAACCCGTATTCTTGAGCTTCTAAGGAAAAAATACTTGATAAATTTCGTAATTTATTCTCTGTATCTTTACCCGGTGTAACTGTTAGTAAAATATGTGAAGCATTTACCTGTTCATTTCCATCTTCTAATGTTCTTTTATTATTGATTTTAATGATATGGTATCCAAATTGTGTTAAAATGGGACCTACTACTTTACCTGTTTTACCATTAAAAGATGCTTCATCAAATTCTTTTACCATTTCACCTTTATTAAACCAACCAAGACTTCCACCATTAAGAGAGTCCGGATTTGCGCTATTTCCTGGGTCTTCACTATAATTATTTGCTATGTCTGAAAAACTTTCTCCTTGATGAATACGTTGTATCAGATTTCCTGCTTCTAATTGTACACGTAGAGAATCATTGTAATCAGATACAATAGGCCATTTAACATATTTCATATATCGCATTTCTGGCTGTTTATAATCATCAATATTTTCATTATAAGCACCCATCAACTCTTCTTCGGACGGTTGAGGCGTTTCTTCATCAATTGCTTTATCTGTTATATGAATCGCTTCGATACTATAATTAACAAATCTTTGTCTATAGTTATCACGAATATCTTCATCTGTTGTCGAAGCACTATGAATAATTAGTTGTTGTAGTTTATAATTTGGTAGATAAATGTTTTGCATAAATTCTTCAATAGGACGCCAATCAAGATTTCCTGGATTAAGAACTGCTTCCATATATTTTTCTAAATCAAATCGACCATCAGTCTGAAAAAGGGAACTACCTTGTAAAAAAGGAGGGGGATTATTTTTCAATTGGTACAAGACTTCATTATTGCCAATCACAATTTCATTGTCTTGAATTTGTTCTTGAATCAAAAGATCTTGAATCAATCTTTCCCAAACAACTGCTCTGACATATTCTCTATCTTCATCAGACATGCTTTCACCAGATTGTGATTCAAGACGACCAATTTCATCAAATACCAATCGATTGAAATCTTCATACAAGATTGGTTTACCATTTAATGAACCAACATTAGTAGAAGAATTTTGGCCAAATATATCACCAACACTTGCACCTCCAACCAATCCACCGATTGCCATGCTGACAATAAACAGAACAAGAATAATCCACATAACTACCTGCATTTGACTGCGCATATTTGTAATGATTCCCATAAGTGTGCAATTTATAGAAGCATAAACGGTAATGCAAAACTATTTAGATGATATTTTTCAAAAGTTTCTTTATTATCTACTTATGCGCAAAATTATAGTCTTATTGTTTTTTACTATCATTTTTCCTCAGGAAAAAACTATTGAACTCAAAGATGTAATGGGAGGAACATTCCGTTACGATGGGATTGGGAGTTATAAATGGGCCAATAATCAAGATGCCTATTATTTTTCTGATAGTGATTCTCTTGGGAAAAATTTTTATAGATATGATTTAGCTAGAAATGATACAACCGCAGTTTTTAGTATCAAAAAAGACCAATTAGATCGCTTTAGTCATAGTTTTAGTAAAGATCAAACAATGCTATTGCTTAAAACAAATAACATTAGCATATGGAGACATTCATCTTACGGTACCTATCATGTTTATGATATTGTTAAAGATACAGTGGTTCCAGTTTCTGCTAATCCTGATAGTTTGAGAAATGTAAAAATTTCTCCAGATAATCAATATGTTTCTTATGTAAGAAACGATAATAATCTTTATTTATTCTCATTAGAAGATTTAGAAGAAGTTCGATTAACAACCGATGGAAGTGAAACAACACTTAATGGACACTTTGGATGGGTATACGAAGAAGAATTTGGAAGTTATGATGCCTATAGATGGAGTCCTTCTGGTAATTATATTGTTTTTTGGCAAGAAGATCAGTCTCAAGTGGAAAAATATCCACTGATTGATTATGCATCGAAATATCCAGTAGTTAAGTATATCTATTATCCGAAAACTGGTCAGACAAATCCGACAGTGAAACTTGGTATTATTGATTTAAATGCATTACCATATACTGTTGAAGCTTTTGTTGAAGATGAAATTGTAGAAGAAACTTTGGTTGAGGAAGAAATTTCTGCTGAAGAAGAAGTTATAGAAGAGGCTCCAGTAGAGGAAGTTTTATTAGAATTAGTAGAAGAAGGGGTGGAGGAGATTATTCCAGATTTATTACCTGAAACTTCACACATTACTTGGATTCCATTACCTGAAGATACCTATTATATCCCAAATGCTATGTGGCACAAAAACAAAGATAATTTTTATATCACTACATTGAACCGAAAACAGAATGACTTGAAATTTTTTAGATATGACATAGATAATAATGAAACAACATTAGTATTAAATGATAAAAACGATACTTGGGTAGATGCATACGACTTTTTTGGCAGTCCAGGTCTTTTTAATATAGATATTTTAGATAATGATGAGATTATATGGATATCTGAACGTGACGGATTTAAACATATCTATAGAAGTCGTCCTGATGGTCAATTTATAAATCAAATTACAAGAGGGAAATGGGAAGTAAATGGCATCAATATTATCGATGAAGAAAATCAGATTATTTATTTTTCAGGTAAAAGAGAATCAGAAGTTGAGAACCATATTTATTCAGTTAGATTTAATGGATCAAAATTAAAACGTTTAACATCTGAACAAGGGACCCATTCAGCCAAGTTTTCACCAACTACAAACTTTTTTATTGATTCCTATTCCAATTTTACTACTCCATCTAAAACCATTTTGAGAAGCAATTCTGGGACATCAAAACGTATGCTCGCGGAGACAGATCGTACTCAATTTGATGAATATGGATTTACCTATCCACGCTTAATTAATCTATTTACAGACGATGGAGAGCGTTTAAATGCAATTATTACTCTTCCACATAATTTTGATTCTATGGAACAATACCCTGTGATTCTCTATAATTATGGTGGTCCAGGATCCCAAATGGTAAACAATAGATGGGGGGCAGGAAATCATGTTTTTCATCAATATTTTTCTCAAAGAGGATTTATTATCTTTTCCTTTGATAATCGAGGGACAGGCGGTAGAGGAAAAGTCTTTAAAGATATGGCTTATGGTGATTATGGAAAATATATCGTTAAAGATCACATAGAAGCTGCAAAATATCTTCAAAGCCTTCCTTATGTTGATGGTGATAATATTGGTGTTTGGGGATGGAGTGGAGGAGGTTATCTAACCAATATGTGTATGACCCTTGCAAGCGATTATTTTAAAGCAGGTGTTTCGGTGGCTCCGAATGTGGATCCGCTATTATATGATACAATATGGACAGAAAGATATATGGGATTGGTAGAAGAAAACCCAGAAGGATATAAAAATGCTTCGGTATTAACCCATGTAGAAAAAGCAAAAGGCCATTTACTTCAAATTCATGGGACTGCAGATGACAATGTTCATCACCAACATTCCATTCAATTAGCAAAAGCTTATGCCGAACATGGAAAAGAAATGGAACTCTTTTTGTATCCAAATGGTAATCATGGAATGAGTAATAATAATTTCTTAACTGCTGAAAATAAAGCAGATGGTTGGAAAAATAGAGAACATTTATACAAAAAGATGATCAGTTTTCTTATGAGACATTTATCCAATGAGAAATAGTTCTTTAATCTTATTATTTTTTCTTCTTATATCATGCAATCATACAAATTATCATAAATATTCTGGGGTAGAATTATCTAATTATGGAGAACCAACTAATCCATTAATCTTAATATCTATTGATGGTTTCAGGTGGGATTATTTTGATAAAGTAGACACTCCAAACTTTGATCGACTTATTGCTAATGGTTCAAAAGCAGATGGATTAAAAACAGTTTATCCTAGCAAAACTTTTCCTAATCATATCAGTATTGTTACAGGAAATTATCCATCTAACCATGGTATTATTTCAAACTATTTCTATGATCCAGATACAACCAAGTTTGGCAAAAGACCTTTTTATATAGGAGCAGGAAGTACAGCCGCTCAAGATGGTAGATGGATTAACGCTGAACCAGTTTGGGTTACTGTTGAAAAGCAGGCAAAAAGAGCCATGATTATGTTTTGGCCGATGTCTGATGCTGAAATTATGGGTATCCGTCCATCAGAATATTATGTATATAATGAAGAATCAAATAATAAAGAACGAATGGATCAAATTCTTAGTTGGCTTGATTATAATGGAAATGCTAGACCATCATTCTTAGCATCATATTTTAGTTCAGTGGATCATAATGGACATGATCATGGGCCAAATGCAACTCAGACTATTGAAGCGATTGCAGAGGCCGATCAAGCGATAGGGCACTTGATTGATGGATTGGAAGCGAGAAATATTCTAGATGAAGTAAACATAATAATCGTTTCAGATCATGGTATGACTGAAACTCCTTCTTCAAAATATATTAATATTGCTGAATATCTCAATTTAGATGATGTTGTAATAGTAGGTAGAGGTCCATTTATGGAGATTCGTCCAAAAAATGATAATGTTGATGAGATATATCAATCTCTAATAGGTATTGAGCATACACAAGTATTTAAAAAAGGAGAGACTCCAAAAGATTTTCACTATGGTGATAATAATCGTATTGAACCAATTCTTTTATTGGCAGATGAACATTGGAGTCTTGTTACACCAGGATATTCATCTTCATTTGGATCACATGGTTATGATCCAAATTATAGATCAATGAATGGTATCTTTGTTGCACATGGTCCTGTATTCAAATCTGGATTTTCTGGGCCAGAGATTCGTAATGTTCATTTATATGAAATGATGTGCAGTATTATGAATGTTATACCTGCTAATAATGATGGTAGTCTAGAGATTAGTAAGGTTTTTCTAAACGATTAAGATAAAGAACGATTTTTACTAGAATCTTCTTGTTCCACTTGCAGCGCTATTTTCCTAAATCGATTCATTGAATCCTCATGATTTTCAGTAATAGAAAGCAACTTGTTTGCCCAATCTACATCCGTATCACCAATAAGATCTTTTAATCTGTCAATGCTATTGGTAAACATTTTTGGTAAAAATGATGGAGTGGGAGATCCTCCCGTTCCTTTTGCTTTGGTTTGTTGTGTATACGGATCGGGAGCACGTAGAATATATGATACCACCATTTTATAATGGTCAATACGATGTTGGATAAGCCATCTAACACATTCCGCCAATTGTCTTCTTAATTCGGGACTGGATTCAATCGTTTGAAAATAAGAAGAATTTTGAAGTTTTGTTCTCATGTTGACAATCATTGCATGATGAGCAGGAGGACGATAACCAACTCGGAATGATTTAAGCAATTTTGTCAAAGAATCGATAGAACATGATAATTCTTCTTCGGTAACGAATCCTTTTGTGAGAATATTTTCAATAATGGCACAATCTACATCACCACACATGTATGCTTTGGTGTGATCTCCAATACCAGTGATTTCATCGCCTAATGGGTGGTAAGAGCTGTTTGCACCTGTTTGTCCATGCAAATTGGAGATATAGCATCCTTTTGTATTGTACGTTTCACTATGGGTGTTTCCGCATTGTTCAAAGAATAATCCTTGCTTATCATAAATACTGCCTTGATTTCCATATAATCCTTGAATGAAAATACGCACCTCTTTATTGTATAGAAGTGGATCACTTACTTTCCACATACAATTAAATATCTTATTTGATAACATTAGGGCATGTTCTACCTTTTCTAGATTGTCTGACACATTCTGTCCGTCTACTGCATCTAATGCATTTTGAATCATCATACTGGCAGTATTTTCCATCGCAAGATGAGTCATACGGAACCCTTGTTCATTACCATCAAGGTCGTGAAAAGAAACAACTGGTCTAATAGCACGAATATACTCGATAATGGTTTTTTCATCCTTTAATGTTTCCATATCAATGTCGGGTAAAATCCCAGAACGCAATACATAATCTGCTGCGTATTCAAATTCAGGTTGTTGCCCAGTAATTCTGGAAGATAGTAGTAGTAGTCCGGACAACGGCCAAGGAATAAAAGAACATCCTCGTGATTCTCCATTAAAGATAGGTTCAATTTTAATACCGTTGGCAATCCAAGAAGTCCAGCAACGAATATCAGCAATCAATTGTGCCGATTCTTTTGTTGGATTTTCAATGTGATTTGTAACATGTGTTATAAAACTATCCATCAGACTGTGATCAAGTAAATTTACTTCGTTTAGCAGTTGTTTTTTGCCAATCAATCCAGTATGTCCATTAAGATTTACGGTCATTGCTTTACCAAGATCACTTAAGACATTAAAAGGAGCTGGAAGCGATTGTGCTGCGGTATTTGGCAAAGTTGAGTTTGGTTTCCAAATTAATTCAGAAGTATGTTGAATCAACGCAGCGTTAAATTGCAGTCCAAAGCATTCTTCAGTGAAATCAATTCCATTTCCCAAACAAGGAAAACCACTACTATAATTAATTGTAATATTTTTTTTCAAGATAATTATAAAAGGTTATCAAGATAGTCAACAACAGATTGATCATTCCACACTGCAGATCCGACATCTTTAATCACAATCTCCCCATTGCGATTGACAATAAATGTGGTTGGTATGCCACGAGTACTAAATAAGTCATCATCTGTGACTACTTTATATATAGGAAGTTGCCCTAAGGAATCATCTTTAGGGATATAATCAATAATTGTATCAGCATCTTCTTTGGACAAATAAAGAAATACAATATTATTGTTTTCTTTGTACTGATTGTATAATTCTGCCATACTTGGCATTTCTGCTAAACAAGGATTACACCATGTTGCCCAATAATTGATAAATAACACCTTGTTTTCAAAATTTCTTAACGAAAATTCATTTCCTTCTAAGTCTTGGAAAAGCAACATATTGGATTCAAAATCTATAGTAGTCACCTCCATTTCTTCTGGATCAGGAACGGAAAGTTCAGGTTTCTCCATAATTTCTTGCACATATTTAATGGCAATAGTTTTGTAATATCCTTTATACTCTTCTAGATCTTGTTCGAGATTATAGTTGGTATACGAAAGATATGCTAATGCTCCTACAAGGACTATCAATAATCCTTGATAATTTGCTAATTTTATCATTCTGGCCATGAATTCATCCTAAATATTTCCTTTTTGAATGTAAACAAGTTAAATTGATAAAAAGGAATTTAAAATGGAAAAATTAGGATATCTTTTAATCACAGGATTTTTTGTTGTTATTACTTTAATGACCTTAGAAGCAATTGGAGAATTCTATCCAGATGGCTTAATCATTCTATTAATCTATGGCGGACTATTTGTATTGTTTATTAAAGTTTTAAGAGAACGTTTAAGCAACAAAGAAGACGATCATTATTCAAAGGAGATTCACAAATGATTATAACAACACAAGACAAGATAGAGAATAGAACTATTTCTCAAACTCTAGGCCTCGTTAGCGGTCAATCAATACGAGCCAGACATGTTGGAAAAGATATTTTGGCTGGATTGAGAAATCTGGTAGGTGGAGAAATTATAGAATATTCAAAGTTGATGGCAGAGTCAAGAGAACAAGCAATGGATCGTATGGTGAAAAATGCTGAAGAAGCAGGCGCAGATGCTGTGGTTTGTGTACGTTTTACAACTTCTATGTTACAACAAGGAGCGTCAGAAATTTTTATTTATGGTACTGCAGTTAAATTGTAACAATGTATCAAAAAATATTCCACATTGATCACTTTCATTTTAAGATATTGTACTCGAAAGATTCCTTATTAAGGTTGCAATCTTCCCATCAGAAAAAAGATTTGATTAACCCGCAGATTTCCTTAAAAATTAATCAAGGTAGAAACCTAAAATTTGCAAAACATGTCCAAGAACAATTGGATGCATATTTTCAAAGAAAATTGAAAAAATTTGATATTCCTTGCACGATTGAAGGAAGTGATTTTTTGAAAAAAGTGTTAGCTAGAATTGAAAAAATTCCCTACGGGAAAACAAAAAGCTATAAAGAAATTTCAAATTTAATTAAGCGACCTTCTGCGTGGAGAGCCGTGGGGCGTGCAAGTGGAGCCAATCCGATTCCCATTGTGATTCCATGTCACCGTGTGATTAAGAGTAGCGGTGATTTGGGAGGATATAGCGGAGGTGGGGGCACCTTGTTTAAATCTTACTTACAACTATTGGAGAAAAAATGATACGATATATTATAATTGGAATGATATCTGTAGTGATGGCACAAAATACCAATCAAGAAATCATTACTTTTCAAAGCGCAAATCCATTCTCATTTGAGGAAATTATTGTGGATTTGGAAAACGAACCAGCCCAGGAAGTGTTTGGTACATTAACTTTGCCTAATGATTATGATCCCGATACAAAATATCCATTAATCATAGGGGCGGCAGGAAGTTTAAATTGGTCTACTCATCATCTAGATTATTTAGCCATGTACCAAGAAATGGGATTTGCTACTTTCCAAGTACAAAGCTTTGATAGTCGTGATATACAGTCCACAGTAGGGACACAAGTCGCAGTAACAACTGCCATGGTAATTTTAGACAGTTATCGTGCTTTAGAAACATTGAGTACTCATCCCAACATTGATGTAGATCGCGCAGGGATTACTGGGTGGAGCTTAGGTGGTGCGGTATCTTTATATTCTGCATGGCTACCGCTTGTGAGTGCCATTAATGGTGGTGAGTTTATGTTTGCAGCACATTTGCCGATTTATCCGCCTTGTGTTATCTATCCGCATCCTGCTGAAAATATGCAATTTAGTGATGCTCCCATCCATATTTTGATTGGAGAATTGGATAATTGGGTTCCTGCGGTTGCGTGTACGGAATTATTAGACAAAATGGAAGCAAGTGGATTCGCAATGAATATCGATTTAACCATTTATAAAGATTCCCACCATTCATTCGATAAAAGAAGCACAGAAATTATTGTAGTGGAAAATGGATATACGCTAGGAGATTGTCGCTTTCCAATGAATGAGGAAGGAACATCTTTCTTGAGCGAATCTTGGAAGATTCCTATCAATACTCCTTTGATGCAAAAATTGGCATTGATGACGTGTGCAGGAAGAGGACCAAGTTTTGGAGGCAATGCGGATGCACGTGAACAATCCTTTGCGTTTGCAAAAGAATTTTTTACTAAACATTTATTATCTGATTAGGGTATGAGTAAGACTGCAATTATCGCTCTTGGAGGCAATGCTCTTTCTCAAAAGAAAGAAGCAGGGACTATTGCTGAACAATTCAATAATACTCGCCATTCGTTTGAACAAATTATGGAATTTTTACGTCGTGACTACAAGATATGTCTTACACATGGAAATGGTCCACAAGTAGGGGATGAATTACTCCGAATGGATTTAACTCGTGAGACGGTTCCTCCTTTGCCTTTGGGTATTTGTGTGGCGGGAACGCAAGGGACGATGGGATATATGATTCAACAGACGTTCCAGAATGCATTACGTGCAGAAAATATTGATAAAGAGGTAGTCACACTTGTGACTCAAGTAATTATTAATCCAGAGGATCCATCTTTAAAGAATCCATCAAAATTTGTGGGAAAACGATATTCTAAAGAAGAAGCAACGGCATTATCCAAAGAACTGGGATGGGATATTAAAGAACAAGAACCCGGAGAGTGGAGAAGGGTTGTTCCTTCCCCAGATCCTGAATTTGTAATGCATGGTCTTAGTATTCGTACCTTGGTTGAGTCTGGTACCATTGTCATTGCAGCTGGTGGTGGCGGAATTCCAGTATACAACACCGATGATCAAAAGCTAAAAGGAATTGATGCTGTTGTGGATAAAGACTTAAGTGCAGCAAAGCTTGGCAGGGTAATCCGAGCACAAGAATATTATATTATTACGGACATAGATCAAGTGTATAAGAATTATAATACGCCACAACAATCTCCGATTGATCAAATGACAGACACCGAGGCAAAACAATTGCAAGAAGAAGGGCATTTTCAACAAGGAAGTATGTGGCCAAAGATTCGATCTGCGATTCATTTTTTGAAACATCATGGAGAAAAAGCCATCATTACAAACATTGCCAATATCCAAAAAGCAATTGATGGAA
>CAJWPX010000006.1 GCA_913045065.1 uncultured Fidelibacterota bacterium
ACATGCTTATGGAAAATTTGAACGAATCTTCAAGGTTCCTAGCAATGTAAACGTTAACAAGATCAACGCAAACCTAAAACATGGAGTTTTAAATATCGCTTTCCCAAAAGATAAAAATGCTATTGGAAAAGAGATTGATATTAAAATCTCTTAAATGAACATAAATAAAAAAAGAAGGGGCATTTAGCCCCTTTTTTTTTAATATTGTTATGTGATTTACGACAACATCTTAAAAACCATAGGTTCTACTCCTATCGTAAAACTTAATTCGATTGGATCTCACCTTGAATGCACTCTCTTTGCAAAACTAGAATTATTTAATCCTGGAGGATCGGTAAAAGATCGTATTGCTTTAGAAATGGTAGAATGCGCTGAAAAAGAAGGTAGAATTAAATCTGGAGACACCCTTATTGAAGCAACTTCTGGAAATACAGGAATTGGGCTTGCATTAGCAGCAGCGGTTAAAGGATATAAGATGATTATCGTCATGCCAGAAAAAATGAGCATGGAAAAAGAATTAACCTTAAGAGCACTGGGTGCAAAAATTATCAGAACACGAACTGAAGCTGCATATGACGACCCAGATAGTAATTTCTCTATCGCAAAAAAAATAAATGGAGAAATTCCAAATAGCCACATATTAGACCAATGGGAAAATGAGTGCAATCCTGAAGCGCACTATAAGCACACTGCCCAAGAAATATTAGACGATTTTGGAACCGATTTACACATGGTGGTTATGGGCGTTGGAACAGGAGGAACAATCACTGGAGTAGGTAAACGTCTCAAAAAAGAGATTCCTGGTATTAAGATTGTTGGTGCAGATCCCTACGGTTCAATCCTCGGAGGTGGAGATGAAATCCATCCCTATCATGTTGAAGGGATTGGATATGACTTTTTTCCAAAGATTTTAGACAATTCTATCGTCGATGAATATGTCAAAGTAAACGATAAAGATAGCTTTAAAATCGCTAGAAGCCTTATACAAGATGAAGGACTCTTAATCGGAGGTTCATGTGGTACAGCAGCTTTTGCAGCTTTAGAGGCAGCAAAATCGCTTAAAAAAGGGCAAAATTGCCTAGTAATCCTTCCTGATGGGATTAGAAACTATATGAGAAAGTTTGTTTCAGACGAGTGGATGAAAGAAAACGATTTACTTTAACCTTTTAACATTCTTTTTGTTCTTTTGCTTCTCTGAAATGTAATAGCAAATCGATGAGCTTCATCTCGTATTTGTTTTAATAGATTTAACGCTGGAGAACTTTTTGATATTATCAATGATTCTTTTTGATTGGGTATAAACAATTCTTCTAATCTCTTTGCTAAAGCTACAACAGGAAGATCTAATTTTAATTTATCTAATGATAATTTGGCGGATGAAAGCTGCCCTTTTCCTCCATCAATAAGAATTAAATCGGGTAATGGATTTTTTTCATTAAGTTGTCTTTTATATCGACGAAATACGACTTCTTTCATCGATTCAAAATCATCAATTTTGTCAACATTAATATTATATTTCCGATACCCGCTTTTATAAGGCTTGCCATCTTTAAATACTACCATCGATGCCACCGTATCTGTCCCTCCTAAATGCGAAATATCAAAGGCTTCAATTAACCTAGGACTAACGCCCAATCCAAGTACATCTTTTAATTCTTGAAGAATTTTTGGAACATAATCTTTTCGTTTCTTGAGATTTAATAACCATTCGTTTAACAATAACTGGGCATTCTTATTGGCTAACTTCACCTCTTTTAGTTTTTGTGATCGTTGTGGAACCAAAAACTGCACTTTTTTTCCATTTAACGTTGACAACCATTCTTCTAAATCTTCTGCTTCATCAGGAGGTTCTGGAAAATAAATTTTGGATGGGATATAGGCAGAATTCATGTAGAAATTTACAATAACAGATCGTAATACTTCACTGACTGGGAAATTGGTTTTAGAAGATATTTTTTCTCTGCTTATAATCCTACCTTCTTGTATACGTAGAATGACCACTACATGGTAATCATCCTTTGATTTCACCCCAAATATGTCACGATTAGAAAAATCAGCTTCCAGTTTTCGTCGGTGTGTTCTAAACTGAATAATTGCCTTTAATTGATCCCGTACCCTAGCAGATTCTTCATACATTAATTTTGATGAAAAAAAGTCCATTTTTTTAGTCAATTTTTTCTCTACAGATTTGGTTTCTCCTTTTAAGAACAAAATCATATGTTCAATCATCTCATGATATTCTTTTTGAGAAATCTTAATTAACCCCAATCCTTTTTTAACGACTGATTTATCTTTAAGCTCTACATAACAATTTCTTATTGGAAATGCTCGATGTAATACATCCAACAATCGTCGCATTGATTTCACATCTGTATAGGGCCCAAAATAGGTTGATTTATCATTAAGAATCGTTCTTGTAACATCAATTTTAGGAAGGCGTTCATTGGTAATTTTTAAGTATGGAAACGACTTGTCATCCTTGAGTTGAACATTGTATTTCGGTTTATGTTTTTTGATTAAATTTGCTTCAGTAATAAAAGCATCTGCCTCATCCTGACATACAATCCATTCAAGGGTATTTATTCTTTTGATTAAAGACTGTTCTTTGGGGGTACGATATGATTTTTTTTGGAAATATGATTTAACCCTTTTTTTTAAATCCTTTGCTTTTCCAATGTAAATAATGTTGTCAGATTTATCTTTGAATTGATAAACGCCAGGAGATGCTGGCAATCCATTAATTTTGGAAGTAAGATTTATTTTTAAGTTCTCCAGTATGTCTTGGTAAACAATACCAATACTGCAAAGATTTCTAACCTTCCTAAGAACATACAAAACATCATAATAAACTTACCAGCTAGTGGAAGACCTAAATAGGTATCTGTTGGTCCAAATTGGCCTAGTGATGGTCCGATATTTCCCATTCCTGAAGCAGCAGCACCAAAAGAAGATTCCATATCAATTCCCATTGCAGAAAAAGAAAGAGACGCAAAGAAGAAAAACATGATATAAAATAGGAAAAATCCTAATGTTTTTCGAATCACTTCATCTTCAATCACCTTTGAACCAATACGTATCGGAATAATTGCTTTAGGATGAAGAGCGCGTTTTAGTTCCATTCTTGCATATTTAAAAATTGCGACTACTCTTATCAGTTTCATTCCTCCACTTGTTGATCCTCCCATCGCACCAACAAACATTAATCCAAACAACATAAATTGTTTAACATATGGACTCCAAAGTTCATAGTCGGTAGCAGTATACCCTGTACTTGTTAAAATTGCTACCACCTGAAAGATTGTATCTAGAATACCAGAACCGTTAGATGTAATATATGATATCAATAGAATCATTGATGAAATAATAGCAATAAGTCCAACGTAATATAAAAATTCTCTATCTCTTATATAGGAACGGAATCCTCCTTTTAGTGCTCTGAAATGAAGAACAAAATTTGTTCCTCCAATAATCATAAATAATAAGATAACCGCCTTAACATAGACTGATTGATCGTTAATACTTGAATTAAAGGTAGAAAATCCACCCGTCGGCATCGTAGTAAATGCATGACAAATCGCATTAAAGAAAGTCATTGAATAAGATAGTAGAAGAAATTCAACAAATGTAAACCCTACATAAAAACCTAACAATATTTTAGCGGTCTCTTGTATTCTAGGGGTCATTTTTTCAGAGGAAGGACCAGGAAATTCAAGATTAAATAATTTCTCACCTGACACCCCTAACAGTGGCAATAAAGCAATGGTAAACACAACAATACCTAATCCACCAATCCACTGTAAAAAAGCCCTCCATAAAAGAATACTTTTTGGAAGACTTTCAATATCAGTCAAAATTGTTGCCCCAGTTGTTGTGACACCAGACACTGCTTCAAACAATGCATCAGGATAACTTGGAAAATAACCTGAAAAATAAAACGGGAAAGACCCAAATATTGATGCTAATACCCAACTAAAAACAGTAACTAAAAAAACATCTCGGTTGGAGAAAGAATGAGCTTTTCTTGACAACAACCATACAGGAATAGCAGCAATAAAAGAAAATCCTGCTATCTTAAATAAATAAAAGTTTTGGGATTCTCCACTAAAATAATCAATCAATCCTGGAATAAATAAACAAAGCGATAGAAACATTACCAATATTGCAAGAAATCTAAATGTAGGTCGTAGACTCATTATTCTGATTTGAAGATATTTGCAACTTCTTTTACCTTTGAATTAATACAGAAAATAAGAACCGCATCATTCGGTAATATTTGATAATCTCCACTAGGAATAGCAATATGTCCATTGTGATTAACTAAAGCAATCAAACTTCCATGAGGCAAATTTAAATTGGCAATTGGTACTCTAGCTCCCTTTGAATTTCGCTCTACTTCTAACTCAATAGCTTCCATTCCCAATCTACTGAAAATCTGAATTACATTATCTTTCTGATCAATTCGGATTGCTTTGACAATTGAATTAACGCTAGATGTATTTTTGCTAACAATAGATCCTATGCCAATACCAGACATACTTTTCACATAATCGGGGTTTGCAACATGAATAATAGATTGTTTCACCTTTAATTGTTTTGCAAGAATCCCCGCTAATAAGTTTAATTGCTGGTCTTCTGTAACTGAGATGAAAGAGTCAACATCACCAATATTTTCATTCTTCAAGAATTCAACATCGGTTGCATCGGCATGCATAACAATAGAATCACCTAATTGATTGGCAACATTTTTTGCTTTCTGTTTAGAATTATCAACCAATCTAACAGACATTGTTTCTTGCAATTCTTCAGCAACTTTTCTTCCTATTTTACTTGCTCCAGCAATCATAACTCTTTTGGAATTAGATATAGAAATTCCAATAGACGATAATAATGGATTAAGATTTTTTAATTTAACAAAGAAAAATACAGAGTCACCTGGTTCAAATTTAAATGAAGCCGGTGGAATTGTCATTTTTTCGTCTCTTACTACAGACACAATCAAAGATTTAAATTCAGTATTGTTTCTATGAAAATCTTCTATTGTACTATTAACAAGTTTAGATCGGTGATTTATTTTCTTTGAAAATAATACAGCTTTTCCATTTTCAAATTCATAAAATTTATCTGCATAAGGGTGTTTAACAAGTCTTACAATTTCATTGGCAACTTCATGTTCTGGATGAATGACAATATCAACACCAAATTTTTCTGGATGAATACTATCACCATTATTGCTATAATCGGTATTTCTAAGACGTGCTACAATTTTCTTTGCCCCTAAATTATGTGATTGCATTGAAGCAATTAAATTAGTTTCATCAGAACTAGTAACACAAAAAACATAGTCTGCATCATTGACATTTGCATCTTTTAATGTATTGGCGTCAGAACCGTTCCCCTCGATAACAATGACGTCTAGATGTTCGTTTGCACGTTGACACTTCACAGGGTCGGTATCTATTACTGCGATATCATAATCAAGCTCGCTAAGAGATTTCGCAACATGAAAACCAACTTCACCTGCTCCTATAATCACAACTCTCATGACTGAAAGATAATCTATTAATAATTACAAAAAAAACAACAATATTTCGATTATTTTTTTCTAACTATTTTTGCACCAATTTTTGACAACTTTTCCTCAATTTTATCATACCCTCTATCAATATGATAAATTCTACTGATAGTACTACGTCCTTCTGCACATAATGCGGCAATAATAAGGGAAGCACTAGCTCTTATATCTGTTGACATAACATCGGCAGAAACTAAATTTCTTTTTCCTTTTATAAATGCAGATTCTTTTTCTACCCTAACATTACAACCTAGTCTATTAAGCTCCAAAACATGGTTAAAACGATCAAAATAAATATTCTCTTTTATATTAGAATCTTCCGAAGCTAAACTCATTAAAAGCATCCATTGTGCCTGAAGATCTGTAGGAAATCCTGGATATTCATTGGTTTCCATATTACAAGCATTAATATCTTTTCCATCTGAGGAAACAACTATGCTATCATCATGAACTGTAAGATTAATATTAGCTTTCTTGAGATGAGAAATAACTGTTTCTGAATGCATTGGATTTACGTTATTTAATTTTACTTCTCCACCAGTAGCAGCTACTGCTATCAAAAAAGTACCTGCTTCAATTCTATCTGGTATAACAGAAACACTATCAATATTATTTAACGAATCTACGCCCTGAATCTTTATTGTGTTGGTACCAATATCTGATATTTTTGCTCCCATACTATTCAGAAAATGACATAATTGCTGAATTTCAGGTTCAGCAGCTGCATTATGTATTTCGGTATCACCTTTTGCCAATACTGACGCCATAAGTATATTCCCTGTAGCTCCAACAGAAATTTTTGGCAACACTATTTTATTTCCTACCAACCTATTTGATTTAGCAATAATGTATCCGTCTTCTAGATCAATTTTTGCACCCAATTTTTTCATTCCTTCAATATGGAAATCAACTGGTCTTGGACCCCAAGCACACCCTCCAGGTAAAGATACTTTTGCTTCGCCAAATTTGGACAATAATGGTCCTAAAACATAGAAAGATGCTCTCATTGTTTTTACTAACTTATAGGGAGCATATGGCATATTGATAGACTGGGAATTAATATGAATCTTATCATCAATAAATTTAACTTCTGATCCCATCTCTCTTAACAAATTAGCCATTGTTTTCGAATCAGAGAGGTTAGGAGTATTTGAAATAGTTAATTGATCATTATTTAAAATCGAAGCGGCCATTAAAGGTAAAACGGCATTTTTTGCACCGCTAATTTGAACATCTCCAAATAGCTGATTTTTTCCTTCTATTTCAAAATAATCCATTAATCTAAGTTTACTACGCAGAATGCAATTGCATAGTTCCCATCATGCGCTATTGATATGTTGATATTTGATTGTCTTTCGGAACTAATAAGTACATATGGTTTACCGCTTTCACTATTGAGAATCTCTAATGATTTGAAAGAAGGCATATTAGTCTCATTATAGGAAGATAATGCTTTTTTTATTGCTTCTTTAGCTGCAAACCTTCCTGAAAAATATTCTGATTGGTTTTGTCTATTGTTAGAATCAGATATTTCGCTACTAGAAAAGATTTTATTTAAGAACCTTGATTTTTTCTTAGAATTCAAAATCTTGTTAATTCTATCAACTAAAACTATATCAACACCAAGATTTATATTATTCATTATTAATACCATCAATTATGTCCACTATTTCAGAAATATTTTCAATGTCCCAATTTGCTCCTGATTCTTTTACTCCAAAATGATCACCATATTTAGCAAAGATAGTTTTAATACCTAAATTCTTTGCACCAACAACATCTCTCTCAGGCCAATCTCCAACCATTAAGACCTCATCGTTAGAAAGCCCTAGTTTCCCTAGAGCAAGCTTAAATGGAGCGGAAGAGGGCTTTCTCTCTTTGGAATCATCGAAAGTAATAACGACATCAAAGATCTTATGTAATTTTAAGTAACATATCCTCATCCACGCTTCCCGACTTGGTGCATCTGACACTATTGCAAGCTTAATGCCTTTATTATTTATCTCATTAAGGGTTTTCTCTACATTTGGATATAATTTAAGATGTTTGTCTTTTGCTCTCCTATATGCAACAATTCCTGCAGCTAAATACTTATGATTAAGACGTCCATCTACTTCTCTTAAAAATTTATTAAAAACATGCTGATTTCTTTCCCATCCGTTTTCTTCATAGAGTTGCATCATTCTTTTATAAGATGTTTTGGAATCAATATCAAGGCCAGCTTCTATCATAGAGGAGAGAGCGTTTTTAACGGCTTCTCGTTTCATTGTTACAAAATCAAGTAATGTGTTATCTAAATCAAAAATAACAGCTTTAATCATTCATATTTCTCAGGATTTCTAACCTTATCAATTTCATATTCTGCCATTTTTCTCCATTGTCTATCATTTCTAGCTCTTTCAAAATGGTTAATGGCATTACTTTTATTTCCAGTGGCATTACAATATTCAGCTATACCAAGTTGAAACCAACTTCCACCAAAATTCTTTTTTAAATCAATCGCTTCTAATGCAGCTTCTTTTGCTTTTTCACATTCCCCAAGCTCATTATAGGCCTCGGATAAATGAAACCAAGATAACATTACTCTTGGTGATAATTCTACTGCTTTTTCTAAAGCTTCAGCAGATCTGTTGTAATCTTCTAATTTTTCTTTTCCATATGTAATACCAAGTGCATGATATGCTGCACTGTAATTAGATTTAATAGCAATAGCTGCTTTAAGACTTGCAACTGCATCATCATATTGTTCTAAATCAATAAATACCTCTCCTAAACTTTTATGTGCTTTATAGTATTTTTTGTTAAGCTTAACTGTTTCTTCAAAAGCTTTCTTAGCATTATTGAAGTCACCATTGGCTTTATGTGCAAGACCTAAATTATACCAACCTTTATCAAATTTGCGTATACTCAAAGCTGCTTCATAGCTTTGGATTGCTTGAGAAATATTTCCCATGCTCTTGTATAAAATCCCTAACGCGAAGTGTGCTTGATAAAACCTATTATTAATTTCTAATACTTGCCTATATTTTGACATAGCATTTTCCAAGTTTCCATTCTTATAATCTTTGTTACCACTATTGTAGAGTTTCTTGGCAATATTTTGTATAGATTTTTTTGAATCGTTGTGGTTGGAATCAAGAGATAAAGATTGTTTGTAATATGTTATTGCAGCAGTATAGTCTTTTTTACCTTCATAAGCTTTTGCCAATCCAAAAAGTGCAGGAATATGTTTTGGGATACTATCCAATACTTCTTTGAACCCTATAATAGCATCATCAAATCTACCATCTTGTACCGCTCTATTGGAATTATTTGCTTTGTTTCTTAACCTATTTAGACGATCAAATTCTTTTCTTAATTGGTCATTACCTTTATCAGCATCAATAGCAGCTCTTATTTTTTCACCAGCAAGTTCTAAATTACCATTTGATAAAGCTTGTCTTGATTCATCAAAAAGTTGCATTGCAGACGTTTGAGCAAAAACAGTTGTAAAAAATAATAGAGTAAGAACAATTTTTTTCATTATATCACCTTTAAATATCTCTTTATTATTAACCCATAATCTAAAAATCTTTTCAAAATAATATTAAATTATTTTTTGTGCCGAAGGCGGGACTTGAACCCACACAGAGTTTCCTCCACTAGCCCCTCAAGATAGCGTGTCTACCAATTCCACCACTTCGGCTAATTATTCTTTACTTTCTTCTGGTAAAATCTCATCAGAAGGTAATATATATTCATTGGTAACTGGCATTTCTGTTTCTCTTGAATCGGCATCCTGTTGAATTATTGATTCGCTAGCAGTTTGAGAATCACCACTCAAAGCCCCTATTAACAAAGCCAATGCTATGAAAGTTATACCAAGCCATGTTGTTAATTTTGTGATAAAATTATTGGCACCAGAAGATCCTAACATGGAATTAGCAACACCACCCATCATAGAATTCAGTCCTCCTTGACCAGACTGCATCAATATTACAACAATCAAGACTACACTAACTATCGTATGAATTACTATTAAAAATTGAACCATAATTCCTCTATAATTTTATTTTTTCTGCAATTGCTTTAAAAGCTTCAAAATTAGCACTGGCACTACCAATTAAGAAACCATTAATTAATTTAACTTCTAATAATCTGTTAACACTATTTTCATCAACAGATCCACCATAAAGTAGAATAACTTTTTCTGCAATTTCGTCCGAATATAAACTTTTTAATTTATTTTTTATATAAGAAAGAACTTCTTCTATATATTCATTGGAAGGAAGGTTGCCAGAACCTATGGACCAGACAGGTTCATAGGCGATGGTTAAATTATTTTTTAAATCCTTCGGCAGTATATTTAATTGTTTATCTATAACACTATGAGTTTGGTTATTGTCTTTCTCTTCGTTCGTTTCTCCAATACATAAAATTGCATTCACATCATGGTTGAAGACTGTTTGGAGTTTATTCTGAATAATGCTATTGGTATCATTATATATCAGCCTTCGTTCTGAATGGCCAACAATACAATAATCCACTGTGGTAATGCTATTAATAGATACAGATCCTGTATATGCTCCACTGGTATGAATATCACAATCTTGCATACCAATTTTAATATTATTTGATTTCAAATTTTTTTGAACTTGATTAATACAGGTATGAGAAGGAAAAAGTATCACATTAGCATTAGAAAAAGAACTTTCTTCTTGATTTATCCTATTAATAAAATCAATAGATTCATTCTCATTCAAATACATCTTCCAATTTGCAGCTAATATCGTTTTCTTCATTATTTACCCAAAATCTCTATTGCTGGAAGCGTCTTTCCAGATAACAGCTCTAAACATGCACCGCCTCCTGTTGAGCAATGCGAGAATTTATCAATTAATTGATTGTCATAATTTCTAATAGCAGTCACAGTATCACCGCCTCCTGCTATTGCAACACATTCATTCTCAATAATTTTATCAATAATTCTCTCAGTACCAAAGGCAAAGTCTTTATTCTCAGCAACTCCTAGTGTACCATTCCAAAAAATTGTTTTTGACTTACCTATAATATCTGAAAATAAATTTACACTTAATTCTCCAATATCTTCACAAATCATATTCTTCTTAATATCGTCATAATTAGCATACTTTAAACTTCCGCTACCGAGCTCATCTAACTCTCCATTAAAATCAATTGGTAAAATAATCCTAGTTTTCGTTTTTGAGGAATCTAACAATATTTTTTTTGCAATTTCCAATTTGTCCGTTTCAACTAATGACTTTCCCATATTATAACCATTTGCAGTTAGAAATGTATTTGCCATTGCTCCACCGATAATAATATTGTCTGCTAGATTAAGAAAGTTATGAATCACATCAATTTTAGTATCAATTTTTGCTCCTCCAATAATTAATAATACTGGAGCTAAAGAACCATTAAGAGTATCTGACAGAAACTCTAACTCTTTCTCTATCAGTAAACCTATACCTTTGTGCATAAAATTATGAACGATACCAATATTTGAAGCATGCTCACGATGGGCTGTACCAAATGCGTCATTTAAATATATTTCACCATGTTTAGAAAGTTTTGTAGCAAATTCACTATTGTTTTCAATCTCTTCATTATAAAAACGTAAATTTTCAAGCAGATGTACCTCACCTGATTGTAAATTGTGTGAAACATCTATTGCATCGTCTGATACACAATCATGAGAAAACTTTATAGGAATTTCTAATAACTCAGCTAATTTTTCCCCTGCAGGCATTAAAGAAAATTTTGGATTTATTTTACCTTTTGGTCTTCCAAAATGTGACATTAAAATAACTTTAGCCCCTTGGTCTAAACAATGTTTAATAGTAGGAATTGTTTTTTGGATCCTATAATCATCAGTAATAACATCGTTATCAATAGGAACATTAAAATCTACTCTTATTAAGACGCGCTTTGATTGAAGATCAAATGATTTAAGTTTGCGTAGCATAAGTCTAAAAATTTATTAGGAATGTTCTAAACAACGCCTTGATCAACCATGGAATCTGCAATTCTAACAAATCCACCAATATTTGCACCATCAACATAATTAACAAATCCTTTTTGAGAACCAAAATCAACACATGTAGAATGAATCTTATGCATAATTTCTTTCAATAAATTATCAACTTGTTCTCTTGCTAATGGAATTCTTGTACTATTTTGACTCATCTCAATACCAGAGACAGCAACTCCTCCAGCGTTTGCAGCTTTACCCGGACCAAACAATATCTTTTGATCTATAAAGTAATGTACTGCATCTTTAGTACATGGCATATTTGCTCCTTCTGCAACTACAACACAACCATTCTTAAGTAGCTGTTTGGCATCTTTTAAATCCAATTCGTTCTGTGTAGCACACGGAAGAGCAATATCACATTTAACGCTCCATGGATTTTGATTGGCAAAAAATTTGACTTTATATTTCTTTGCATATTCTGAAATTCTCGCTGAACGACTATCCTTTAATTTTTTCACATACTCAAGTTTTTCCTGGGTAATTCCATCAGGATCATGAATAAATCCGCTTGAATCTGAAAGTGTGATGGGTTTTGCACCTAATTCAATTAATTGCTCACAAGCATACTGTGCAACATTTCCTGAACCAGAAACAGTAACTGTTTTTCCTTTTATTGTATCATCTTTTGTTTCAAGCATATTAACCACAAAGTAAACTAATCCATAACCGGTTGCTTCAGGACGGACTAAGCTTCCACCCCAATTAGTTCTTTTTCCTGTTAAGACACCTGAAAAAACATTCTTTATTTTTTTATATTGACCGAACATATACCCAATTTCTCTTGCACCTACACCAATATCCCCAGCAGGAATATCTGTTCTTCTACCAATATGCCTAAAAAGTTCATCCATAAATGCATGACAAAATTGCATTATCTCTCTATTTGATTTTCCCTTTGGATCAAAATTTGAACCACCTTTACCTCCACCAAGATTTAACCCTGTAAGACTATTTTTAAAAACTTGTTCAAATGCTAGAAATTTCAGAATTCCTAGATTCACACTTGGATGGAATCGAAGCCCACCCTTATAAGGACCAATAGTGTTATTGAATTGGATTCTATACCCTAGATTGACTTGAACATTATTATTGTCATCAACCCATGGAACACGAAAAATAATAGATCTATCAGGAACAACAATTCTCTCTAGTATATTGGCTTGTGTATATTCTTTATTCTTCGTAGCAATCGTCCAAACAGAACCAATTACCTCTTCTACCGCTTGATGAAATTCGTGTTGATCTTTGTATCTATCAACAACTGTATTCAAAAAATCGTCTTTTGATTTATATTTCATTTTTATTCCTATATATCTTTAAGTTCGCCAGCAAAAGTTAAAGTTACAAAATAAGATAAAAAAGTGAATACTTTTCTTATAAAAATTTAGACATTTAAATTTAAGTAATATAACTTCAAAAAATCTATGGCGGAGTAGCTCAGTTGGTTAGAGCAGCGGAATCATAATCCGCGTGTCGGGAGTTCAAATCTCTCCTCCGCTACACTCCTTCACAAAATCAATTTCTTTTTTATTCAAAACTGATTCATAATATTTGTTTGAAAAAGATTTATTGTAAACTAAATCGTGTTGAACATGTTTTTTTGGCTTTTTTATATCATTTTTTTGACCAGAGTTTACGTTTTCAACTTTGTTAACTATTTTGTCTGTATACTCTTCATCTAACCAATCAAAGAGTTGATTAATTGATTGTTGTGGATTTAACGAAAAATCATCTTGATTGAAAAAATAAATATTTTCTTTTCCTTTAACCTTATTTTTAAAACTACTATACAATTGGGAAAATTGGACAGCTCCTAGAACAGATGGTGAAATGGAATCATTTTCAATTTTTTTCCCTATTTTAATATCAATATGATTAAAATCATTAATTAGTCTGTCATATTCAGGGAATTTCCATCCCATCCTCTTAAAACTACCTGCTAATGGCAAGATTGGCCTCTCACACATTATGACTCTATAATGATCAGAAAGATATAGGGATGCAAACACCAAAAAAGGATCTTTTATAATTAATTTCTTTTTGTTAATAGAAAACTTGGATTTAAGAAGTGATAAAGAAGATTCGTTGCCAAATAATGTTTTAACAGCTTTTTTTAAAGCTGAATCATGATCCTTAACTCCTAATTTAAACTTAGCGTTTAAATTGAGAATGCTATTAAAAATCTCATCAAAATCACTATGATTAATGTTTGCACCAGGAATCAAGTAATTTAAATTGACCTCTGAAATGCCTTGAGATACATTAAAAGGCTCGTAAACCATATTATATCCATCAATAAGGGATAATATATCTCCTAGTGCTGTTGTAGCTGTTCTAGGCAAACCAGAAACTATTATTGCCTTCTCAGAATATTTGTTATTTTTTGACATGGGCAAGTTACAACCTGACATTAAAGAAAAAATTTATCAAAAAGCAATTTCTAAAATTAAAAATTTAAAAAACGAAATAACCTTCGATTTAATATGTAGCACATTATATGATATGTTTGAAAATTGGAATTTTTTCGGTTTTTATGTTAAAAAAACAAACGAATTAGAAATACTATCTTATACATCAGATCAAATACCATGTAGTCCTATAAACATGAATGGAGTATGTGGGCAATCTTTTAATTCTAAAAAAATAATAATTGTACCCGATGTTAGCAAATTTCATGGACATATTGAATGTGACCCAAATAGTAAATCAGAAATTACTATACCGTTTCTAAATTATGTATTAGATATTGATTCAAGAGAACTTGATGATTTTGATGAGATTGACAAAAAATATTTAAAAAAGATAATCGAAATGATTTAATTTTCTTCTGATTCTAATTCTTCAGAAACTTGCTCTTCAACAACACTGTCTTCTAGATTTTTCTTGTCAACGAATTCAATCAGAGACATTTTTGCAGCATCATTAACCCTACTTCCAAGCTTAATGATTCTTGTGTAACCGCCTGGTCTTTGAGCATAACTAGGACCAATAACATCAAATAGCGTTTTAACAGCTGTTTGATCATTCAAACTCTTTAAAACCTGTCTTCTATTATGCAATGTAGCATTCTTCGCTTTGGTAATCATTGGTTCAATAAACCTTTTTAGCGCTATAGCTTTTTGATGGGTTGTTCTAATACGTTTATGCTCAATTAAAGAACTTGCCATATTCGACAACATTGCTTTTCTATGAGAGGCGGATTTTCCAACTTTTTTTGTTCTTACTCTATGTCTCATTGTTTTCGTTTTCAAGGTATGGACTAATATCCATTCCAAATTTTAATCCCATTGTTTCAAGTTTTTCAATCAATTCATTCAAAGATTTTCTACCGAAATTTTTATATTCCAACATTTCGGATTCGTCTTTTTGAACAAGTGCCCCAATTAAAGTAATACCTGCCACTTCAAGACAGTTATGACTTCTTACTGAAAGTTCCATTTCATCGATTGAAGATTCAAGAAGCTTACGAGTTTGTAAGATTTCTTCACTTACTGGTTTATCAATCTCTAATACTGAAGGATTACTGATGGAATTGATAATATTATAGTGTTCAGATAAGACTGAAGAACAATAACTTACTGCATCTATTGGAGTAATTGACCCATCAGTTATAACATTTAAAGATAACATTTCTAGATCTTCTTTTGCTCCCGGTAATGAAGAAACATTAAATGTTACTTTTGTAACAGGGTTAAAAATGCTATCAATTGGAATAATGCCAACCGGCGAATTATTAAGTTTATTTTCTTCACTCGACTTATAACCTTTACCTATACCTAACCTTAATTCTATCTCTAATATAGTATCTTTAGCAACCTCAGTAATGTACAGGTCAGGATTAAGAATAGTAAAATCATTGCTTACCGCTTGAATATCAGCCGCAGTAAAAGTCTTTTTCCCTTTAATCTTTAGACGTATCGGTTCAACAACACTTTCAAAAAGATGGAATCGTACTGCTTTCAAATTCATAAGAATATCAGCAACATCTTCCTTAATACCATCTAATGTAGAAAACTCATGCAAAGCACCTTCAATTTTCACATTGGTAATTGCTGCCCCAGGAACCGCTGTAAGCAAAGCTCTCCTTAGAGAATTCCCTACAGTTATTCCATAACCTCTTTCCAATGGTTTGATAACAAACTTACTAGAATTATCATCTGTTACTTTATGTGAAATTTTAAATTTTAACTCGTTACTCATTATTTTTTCCTCTTATCTTGAATAATACTCTACAACTAATTGTTCATTAATAGTCATATCAATTTCTTGTCTTTCTGGGTAATTAACAAATGTTCCAACCATTTTAGTTTTATCTAAAGATAGCCATGATACATTTAAATCGCCTTTAATCGTCTTAATCGAATCTAATATAATATCTAATTTTTTACTCTTATCTCTTACTTGAATGGTATCACCTGGTTTTAATCGATAAGACGGTATATTAACTTTTTTACTATTAACCATAAAATGTGCATGATTAACAAGTTGTCTAGCAGACGGTCTTGAAGGAGCAAATCCTAATTTATAAACTACATTGTCTAATCTAGATTCAAGCAACATTAATAGATTAAAACCTGCTTCCCCTTTCATTTGTGAAGCTTTTTTAAAATAATTTCTAAATTGTTTCTCTAACATCCCATACATAAACTTAATTTTCTGTTTCTCTTTTAATTGTGTAGAATATGTCGTAAAACGCTTTCTAGATTGTCCATGCTGGCCAGGGCCATATCCTTTTTTTGACAATAATTTATCAAATTTTGGATTTCCAAAAATATTAACTCCAAGTTTTCTAACTAGTTTACCTTTAGGTGTATTTAATTTTGCCATATAATCTTATACTCTTCTCTGTTTCTTAGGTCTACAACCATTATGAGGTAGTGGAGTTACATCAGATATTGAAGTTATTTGTAAACCTGCACCTGATAATGCTCTAATAGCTGATTCCCTACCTGCTCCAGGTCCTTTTACCCTAACTAAAACTTTTAATAAACCCATACTAATAACCTCGCTTGCAACTTTTTCTGCTGCTATAGAGGCTGCATAAGCGGTATTTTTTCTAGATCCTCTAAAACCCGCTTTTCCAGCAGTGGCCCAAGCAATAACATTACCATGTTCGTCACTAATTGTGATATTTGTATTGTTAAACGTTGCTTTTATATGAACAATGCCTTTTGGGTCTACTTTCTTTTTCTTTGATTTACCTTTTATTGCCATAATCTTAGTCTTTTACTACTGTCTTCTTACCAAGTCCTACTGTTTGCTTTCTTCCTCTTTTGGTACGAGAATTTGTTTTAGTTCTTTGTCCTCTTACTGGTAAAGATTTTCTATGTCTTACGCCTCTATAAGTACCAATATCTTGCAATCTTTTAATATTTTTAATATTCTCAGTTCTTAATTCACCTTCAATTAGTAGTTTCAAATCAACAATGGCTTTTCTGATAGAATCTTCTTCCTTGCTACTAAGATTAGTAACTCTAGAATCAGGATTAATCTTGGCTAATTTGCATATTTTTAATGCAGTAGTTAAGCCAATTCCATGAATATATCTAAGAGAGTGAGCAACTTTCTTCTCTTTTGGTATATCAATCCCTGCTATTCTAGCCATTATCCTTGCCTCTGTTTAAGTCGAGGATTTCTCTTATTAATAATATAAATACGTCCTTTTCTACGTACAATAATGCAATCTCGACTTCTTCTCTTTACTGATGCTTTAACTTTCATAATTATTGCCTAAAAGTGATTCTTCCTCTAGTTAAATCATATGGAGATAATTCCAAATCAACTTTATCACCAGGAAGCATTTTAATAAAATGCATGCGCATCTTACCGCTCACATGTGCAAGAACTTCGTGTTCTCTACCTCCTAAATTTATTATCACTCTAAACCTTGCTCCTGGTAAAGCTTCCTTTATAGTTCCCTCAACCGCTATTGATTCTTGTTTTGTCATACTATGTTAAAATTCTGGGTTGGAACTTAGTAATAAGAATTGAATGTTCAAAGTGTGCACTTGGCTTCCCATCTTGTGTCCTAATCGTCCAACCATCTTTATCGGTTCTAATGTGCCTACTACCCAGATTAACCATTGGCTCAATAGCTAAACACATACCTTCTTCTAATACAACATTGTGACTATGATTCTTAGGCTCACAAAAATTAGGAACTTGAGGATCAAGATGTAGTTGTTGACCAATACCATGACCCACTAATTCTCGAACAATTGAATATCCTTTCGATTCCACATATTCTTGTATAGCCTGGCTAATATCATAGACAAGATTACCAGCTACTGCTTTACTAATACCTATATCAAGCGCTTTTTTTGTTGTATTTAGTAATAATTCTTTTTCTTTAGAAATCTCACCCACTGGAATAGTTCTTGCAGAATCACTATAATAACCGTTTTTAAGAACTCCACAATCAATTCCTACTATTTGTCCTTCTTCTAATATTATATCCTTTGGTATTCCATGTACAATTTCATCATCAACTGATATACATAAAGTAGATGGAAAATTATTATATCCTTTAAATGCAGGAATTCCATCCTTTGAAACAATATAATCTTCAGCAATCTTATCTAATTCTAGGACAGATTGACCGGGAACAATATACTTTTCAACAAGATTTAATGTATCAGACAGTATCTGACAACTTTCCGTCATCTTGGTAACTTGTTCCATATTATTTAAATCAACCATTATCTTCTACCTCTTATCTTCCCTTTTGATAAGAAACCGTCATAGTGTCTTGATAATAAATGTGTCTCTATTTGATTCAAAGTATCTAAACCAACACCAACGATAATTAATAAACTTGTACCACCAAAAAATGAAGCATAACTATAGTCTAAACCAGCAAATTGTTGTAAGAAATATGGCATCAAAGCAATAAATCCAAGAAAACACGCTCCGGGCAATGTTACTCTAGTTAATATATTCTCAATGAATTCTGCTGTTTTTCTTCCAGGTTTAACTCCAGGTATAAATCCTCCCTGTTGCTTTAATGTTGAAGAAACTTGATTTGGATCAAATTGTAACGCCGTATAAAAATAGGTAAAGAAAACAATCAAAAGAGCAAAACAAACATTAGAAAACCAATGATCCATAGCAAACCAAGACATAAAATTTGACTGCGTAGCATCTTGACCTAAAAAAGTTGCAATGGTACCTGGAATTAATAATATAGATTGTGCGAATATAATTGGAATAACACCCGCAGTATTTATTTTCAATGGTAAATATGTAGATTGACCACCATAAACTTTTCTACCAATTATTCTCCTTGCATATTGAATAGGCACTTTTCTAATACCTTGCTGAATAAGAATAATTAACATAACTAAGAAGAAAAATAGAATCCCCAAAGCTAATTCAGACAATATTCCTCTCACTCCTTGTTGAAAATATGCTATCTCCGAAATCAGAACATTAGGAAAACCAGCCAATATACCAACCATAATTATAAGAGATATTCCATTTCCAATACCATGTTCTGTGATTTTTTCACCCAACCATAAAAGGAGCATTGTACCAGTTGTAATACAAACAATTGCAGTAAACCTAAATAAGAAACCAGGATTCAAAACAATACCATAACTCTCCAGTAGAAAAACAATACCAATTGATTGGACAAATGCGAGAATTACTGTTCCATATCTTGTAATTTGGGTAATCTTTGCTCTACCGCTCTCTCCTTCTCTAGCTAATCTTTGGAAATATGGAAGTGTAGTTTGTAAAATCTGAACAATAATTGAAACAGATATATAAGGCATAATTCCTAACCCAAATACAGCCGCTTGTCCAAATGCTCCACCAGTAAACATGTTATAAAGTCCAAAAAATGTATCACTAAGTGAATCCATCGTTTGACGTAAAGCTTCTGGATCAATACCAGGAATTGGAACTTGAGCTCCAACTCTGACAACCACTAAAATTCCTAACGTAAATAGGATTTTTCTTCTCAGTTCAGGAATGGCAAAAATGTTTCTTATTTTTTGAATCATTCTACAATGACCTTTCCACCAACTTCTTCTATCTTTTTAATAGCTGACTTACTAAATGATGACGCAGTAATATTGTATGCTTTTTTAATATCACCATTCGCCAAAATTTTTACAGGAACAAAATTTGAAGAAATCAAACCATTCTTAAACAATACATTTGAATCAATATTTTTAACTTTAATCTTCCCAATATCAGAGAGATTAACAATCTCATATGATTTTTGAAAATTTGAATTATTAAATCCTCTCATTGGGACTCTTCTATAAAGAGGCATTTGACCTCCTTCAAACCAATATCTATGTTTAAATCCACTTCTTTGACCTGCCCCTTTATGTCCTCTACCTGCAGTCTTTCCTAATCCAGATCCAGGACCTCTACCAACTCGCTTTGATTTTTTAATTGAATTAACTGGTTTAATTAGTTTCATTTAACTTCCTCAACCTTAACCAAATAATCTATTTTTTTCACCATTCCATATATAGAATCATTCAAATCTAGAACAACTGACTGATTAATCTTTCTCAGTCCTAAAGCATCCAATGTTGCTTTGGCTTTTTTAGAATATCCAATTCTACTTCTAACTTGTGTAATTTTTATTTTTTTATTAGCCACTTCTATATCTCAAACAAATTATTTGGAGTTTTACCTCTCTTTTTAGCAACTTTTCTTATATCCTGTAAATTTAGAAGCGCATTCATAACAGCTTTAGCAACATTCATAGCATTATTTGAACCCAATACTTTGGTATAAATATTACTTATACCTACTTGCTCCATAATTAGTCTTACAGCAGATCCAGCTATAATTCCAGTCCCAGGAGGAGCAGGCTTTAATAAAACTCTGCTTGCACCATGTTTTCCGATGATCTCATGGGGAATTGTATAGTTGTAAACAGGTACTTTAATTAGATTTTGTTTAGCAGCATCTTTTGCTTTAGTAATTGATACTAATACTTCGTTTGCTTTTCCAGCACCAATACCAACATGAGTTCTTCCGTCTCCTATAACTACAATAGTAGAAAAACTAAATCTCTTTCCTCTAGAATTAACTTTAGCAACTCTGTTAATTCTTATAACTGATTCTTCCCTTAAATCCAATTCTGAATGATTAATCATACTCATTTATTCTCCATTATTAAAATTTTAATCCGCCTTTTCTAGAAGCTTCTGCCAACGCTTTTACTCTTCCATGATACTTAAAACCGTTTCTATCAAAATAAACACTTATTACCTTTTTAGATTTAGCCCTCTCAGCAAGAGATTTCCCAACAAGAGAAGCAAGTTCAGTTTTATTGATTTTTTTACTATTATAAGCTTTCTCCTTAGATGAAGCAGCAATAATTGTATTGTGATTAAAATCATCAATAACCTGGGCTTCGATATGCTTGGCACTTTTATAAACACACAATCTATATTCTCCTTCGATAGGAAAAGATTTTTTTGATCTCTTCTTTCTGCGTAAATACTGTTCTTTTTTTGCTTTTAAAATACCCATGTTTTACTCAATGCCTCCAACAGTTTTACCTTGTTTAGAACGAACATATTCATCTTTATATCTAATCCCTTTTCCTTTATAAGGTTCAGGCTTTCTTAATGATCTTATTTT
>CAJWPX010000007.1 GCA_913045065.1 uncultured Fidelibacterota bacterium
CTGCACCAATTATGGAGAAAAAGTGGGCAGAAAAAGCAGGTATTGGATGGCAAGGAAAAAATACAAATCTTCTTACCAAAGATTTGGGAAGTTGGATATTTCTGGCAGAAATACTTATTGATCAAGAAATGGAGTATGATATTCCTTTTAGTGAAGATTTGTGTGGTACATGTACGGCATGTATAGATGCATGTCCAACAAATGCTTTAACAGAATATAAAATAGACTCCAATAAATGCATATCTTACCTCACAATCGAATATAGAGAGAACTTTGAAGATGTCAACTTACATCAATGGATTTATGGATGTGATATTTGTCAAGAAGTGTGTCCATGGAATATCAAATTTGAGCAAGTGAAAAAAGATCAACAATTTGAACCAAGAGAATCACTGGTACAATTTTTTAAAAAAGATTGGAAAAATCTAAATCAAGATAATTTCAAATCTGGTTTTTCTAATTCTGCTGTAAAAAGAACGAAGTATAACGGATTAAAAAGAAATATTGAATCTTTATAGTTTTTTTACTTTTTTATATTCTTTTGGAATTTGAAATATATCTGGCAATAAATCATTCTTAGAATATTTGAATAGAATATAGGTAAAGGTTCCATCTTCCACAGTAGTTTGATATTTAACAATAAGAGCATCTTTATTAATTCCACCTTTTTCAAATGGAACAGGTATTTGTTCGAAACCTAGGCTTGGTGGGATTGTTCCTCCAAAAAGATTCTCTAATTTTTTAAGAGTTGAGTTAACGATTGGAGAGTTTAAAGTTTTTTCTGTAAACCATAAGAATAGTTCTATTTCTTCTTCTTCATCTTTTACTGTTATGGTAGCTTTTTTTGTTTCAAAATCATTGACGATTTCAATCTCTTCTGCAACGCTAAATACCACATCCGAATCATCTGTTTCTTCTCCATCATTATCTGGTGGTCCTCCGCTATTTTCATCGTCTATGTCTTGTAAAAATTTAGACACTGTATATGTTACAAATTTCTTTTTTCTATGATTTATTCTTGTAATTGTAGAATCTTTCAGTGATACAATATATCCTTCTTCTCTTTTGATATTAATTAAGCGGAATATTTTAATATTAAAATTACTTCTTAAATAATAAGTATCGTTAGAAAAGTATCTATCGATTGCTCCATTCATTGTGCCTTGTGAGAACGATCCGTTTATTTCTTCCTTAATAAGCAGACTAGATTGTCCATTCAGATTATATGAGAAGCACAAGAATAATAAGAAAATTATTTTTTTCAAATTATTATAAACCAGTTTCTTGAACTGTTTTCTTAACTTCGGTAAGTGTATTATCGAGAGCATTTTTTTCTGCACTATTTAATTCAAATGTGAGGATTTTTTCTACTCCATTACAACCGATTACGGTTGGTACTCCGATAAAATATCCATCGATTCCAAATTCTCCTTCACATAGTGAGGCACAAGGAATCACACGTTTTTTATCTCTAATAAAACTTTCAATCATTTCTACTGAAGACTGCGCAGGAGCATAAAATGCAGACCCTTTTCCAAGAAGTTTAACTATTTCACCACCACCAAATCTTGTTCGTTCTTCAATTTCATTAATTTTTTCTTTATCTAATAATGCAGTTAAAGGTACTCCACCAACACTGGCTAATCGACTTACTGGTACCATTGTATCTCCATGCCCACCAAGAACCATACAAATAACATCTTGAGAAGAAAGATTTGTTTCTGTTGCTATAAAAGATCTAAATCTTGCACTATCGAGTGCTCCTGCCATACCAACAACTTTGTTCTTTTTAAATCCTGAAACTTTATAAAATGAATATACCATTGCATCGAGAGGATTTGAGACAACAATCACAAATGCATCTGGAGCATGCGTTTTTACTTCATTAGCTACATTTGTCATAATAGATAAATTTTTATTAAGTAAATCTTCTCGATTCATACCAGGTTGTCTAGGAAATCCTGCAGTAATAACAACGACATCAGAATTTTTTATTGCTTTAAAATCTGATGATCCAGTTATTTTACAATCAAATCCGTCATGAGGAAGGAGTTGCGATATATCTAATGCTTTTCCCTTGACAAAGCTTTCAGCCTCAGGAATATCAATAATAACAATATCTCCCAATTCTTTTTGAGCTGCTAGAAGGGCAATATTACCACCAACTTGTCCACCCCCGATTAGTGCTATTTTTTTTCTTGGCATTTTTAATTTTTGTCAACTACACTTACAAAAGTATTTTTACCTTTTTTGCTAAACTTTACAATTCCATTAGATGTTGCAAATAAGGAATCATCGCTTGATTTTTTTACATTACGTCCAGGATGATATTTTGTGCCTCTTTGTTTGACAATAATACTCCCACATAGAATTGTTTGACCATCAGAAGTTTTAATACCTAGTCTTTTTGATACGGAATCTCTTCCATTTCTTGAACTTCCTTGTCCTTTTTTATGAGCCATATATCTACCTCTTTATTTCTTTTTTGTAGTGCTTGTAGCTTTCTTTTTTGTAGCGCTTGTAGCTTTCTTTTTTGTACCGGTAATTGATTGAATTTGAATCATAGTTAAGTCTTGTCTATGACCATTTTTTCTTTGATAACCTTTTCTTCTTTTTTTCTTGATTACAAGCACTTTATCAGCTCTTGTATGATCAACAATTTTAGCGCTGACTTTATAACTGCTTAATGTTTTCGGATTAAAGATATTAGCATCTTTGTCTAATACCGCTTTAATATTATCAAATTTTATAGTCTTACCTGTTTCTAGGTCAATTTTGGAATCAACCATAACGGTATCACCCTTAGAAACCTTGTATTGTTTTCCGTATATTTCTACAATTACAATCATAGCGTGCGAACTTAATAGCTAATTTATTCCCTTTCAAGTACCTATTTGAGTTGTAATATCTTGCGTATCATTTATTTTTGTGAATTTAAACTGATTTTTTGGAATTTGTGCATCCTCTATAACTTTTAGATAAACAAAATTTTGCCACATAAGACTAATATATGCTTTCTTCTGCTCTTTTTTTAAATAATGAGCAATTTCTGGATTTAAATATAGTTTTAATCTCAAATCCTTATTTTGTTGTTTATAATCACGTAACCAATAGTCAATTCTTGTTAAAAGTGTATCCTTTGATATAATTCTTCCTATACCTCTACAACTATCACAAGGCTCTGTTAATGAATCCACAATGCTTAAACCAGTTCTTTCTCTAGTCATCTCAAGAACACCAAATTCAGAAATTTCTGATACTGCTACTTTAGCACGATCTTTTTTTAACTCTTTCTTCATTTCAAGGTATATTTTCTTTCTATTCTCAGCAGAAGTCATATCAATAAAATCAATCAAAATTAAACCAGATAAATGTCTCAATCTAAGTTGTTTTGCGACTTCTTTCGCTGCTTCTAGATTGATTTTTAGAGAATTGTCTTCATGTTTTTTCTTGCCAACAAATTTTCCACTATTAACATCAACAACTACCATTGCTTCAGTTTTTTCAACAATTAAATATGCACCGCTTTTAAGCCAAACTTTATTTCTGAGTAGCTTTACTATTTCATCATCAATTTTTTCTTGTTTGAATAAGGGAGCTCTTTTTTTATAATGTTCAATAGAATCTGATATTTCTAGAGAGTCTTCCTTTATAATTTTTTGTACTTTTTTAAAATTTTCTTTAGAATCAACAACAATTTTTTCTACTTTATCGCTTATTAAATCTCGAAGAACACTTGATGTCATTTCCAAATCGTTGTGAATCAATGTAGGTGCCGTACTTTCTTCAGCCACCTTCATTAGTTGGTTATATTTCTTTTCTAAATTATTATAATCATTTTGTATTTGTTTTTCAGTTTTCCCCTCTGCCACAGTTCGGATAATAATTCCTAATCCATGTTTTTTAATATCGAAAGCTATCTTCTTTAATCTTCTTCTTTCGTATTTGTCCCTCATTTTTTTTGATACTCCAACATATTTTGAATTTGGTACGATTACAATAAAACGTCCAGCAATCGAAAGTTCTGTTGTAATACGAGCTCCTTTATTATCAAACGGTTCTTTGATTACTTGAACAACAATTTCTTGACCTTGCTTCAGTAGAACATTAATCTCTTTAGAATTTTTTGAATCTGCGATTAATTCTGAATCTGAGATTTCTGAAAAAGGTAAGAATGCGTTATTTCCTCTTCCAATATTGACAAACGCAGCTTGCATACCGGGGATAACATTTTCTACTATCCCTTTATAGATATTGCCTACTGTTCTCTCTCTTGATTCTTTATCAAGATGTATTTCGGCAAGTTTTCCATTTTCTTTAACGGCTATTCGAGTCTCCCCAATGCCTTCACTAATGTAAATTTCTTTTTTCATTTCTATAGCCTCTATCTTTACTCTAAATATAGAGCAACTATTTAACTTTTAGTGAAATGAGGAGAGAATAATTAGGAATAAAAAATCTTTATCAATTCTAAATTTAAAAAACAAAAAATAATAACTTTTGAGTTCTGTCCTCAATTTCAGAAGGAATTTAACGATTTTTACATTTAAAATGTATATAATCTCATTTATGTATAATGAAGAATTAATTGCTGCAAAAGTTGCTGCTCGTAATGCAGGTAAAATCTTAATGAAATACCTGGAATCTGACTCTAAAGATATTCAATATAAATCAGAATCAGGCGATAGCCCCGTTACTATTGCAGATAATGAAGCCGATAAATATCTTTCTAGTTTTTTAGGTGGTGAATTCCCACATGATGGTTGGCTTTCTGAAGAGACTATTGATACTTATGATAGATTAGAAAAAACTCGTGTTTGGATTGTTGATCCTTTAGACGGAACCAAAGAATTTATCAAAAAACTTCCTGAATTTTGTGTGAGTATTGCACTCACTGAAAATGGTATACCTGTTGTAGGGGTTATTTATAATCCTTCCTCAGACGAAATGTTTTATGCTCAAAAAAATAAAGGAGCATTTTTAAATGGAGAACAAATAAAAATTTCTAATACAGAAGATATCCAAGATGCATCAATCATTGTAAGTAGGTCTGAGTACAGTAAAAATTTATGGAACAATTATAAAAATAATTTCTCTTCTATTAAATCTGTCGGTAGCATTGCATATAAATTGGGATTATCAGCATCAGGTATGTATGATATTTGTGCAACAGTTGCTCCTAAGAATGAATGGGATATTTGTGCTGGTGATTGTATCGTTCGTGAAGCGGGAGGAGTAATGAGAACAATTGATGGTAAAAATATTAACTATAATCAAAAGAAAACCCTTGTTACAGACCCAATAATTGCTACAAATTCTAAATTATTTGATATGGTATCAGATTTATTATATTAGGATATGAACAATTCTTCAAAAAACGTAATTAAATGTTTGGATCAGGGATTTATTCGTCTTGTAGATTCAATGGGTGGAGATGATTCAATTGTTCAAGCTGCTAGAGTTAGTTATGGAAAAGGAACAAAGAAAGTCTCTCAAGATACTGGTTTAATTCGATATCTTATGAGACATAGACATACTACTCCATTTGAAATGGTTGAATTTAAATTTCATTGTAAAATGCCTATTTTTGTTGCTAGGCAATGGGTGAGACATAGAACTGCCAATATTAATGAATATAGTTTAAGATATTCAGAAGCTAGAGATGAATTTTATATTCCAAATCCTAAAAATATCTCTACACAGAGTGCATTAAATAAACAAGGTCGTGGCATAACATTAAGTAAGAAAGATTCCAAATTGGTTATTGATAATTTTGAAAAAATTTCTTCTTTATCATACAAAATGTATGAAGAGATGAATGAAAAAGGTATAGCTAGAGAATTAGCTCGTGCAGTTTTACCAGTGAATCTATATACAGAATGGTATTGGAAAAATGATTTAAATAATACATTAAAATTTTTAAGCCTTCGAATGGATAGTCATGCTCAGTATGAAATCCGAATTTATGCAGAAGCAATGGCGGCGTTTGTTAAACAAGTCACTCCAATTGCATATCAGGCATTTGAGGATTATAACTTATCAGGTTTTTATCTTTCGTCTTTTGAACAAGATATTTTTAAACAAAAATTACCTGAAAGACTGTGGAATGATATTTATGATGATGTTGTCTATCGTATTGTTTACACTCTCAATAAGAATAAAGCTCGCGCAAAAAAAGATTTATATCCATTATATGTCAAAAATGGTGGTGATGATGATGAATCTACCTTCAATGCAAAATGGAAAACTGAAACTTTGAAAACAGGCAATGTAAGAGAATTAAGAGAGTTCCAAAATAAATTGAAAAATTTAATTAACTAACATGAAATATATTGGTCCAGATTTTTGTAACATTACTTCGCTTCTCAATGATGAAGAATTATTGATACAAAAAACTACAAATACTTTTGTTCAGAAAAAATTCCTTCCAATTGTAAATGAATATTATGATAAAGGGACATTCCCAACCGATTTAATCCCTGAGATGGGAGAGTTAGGGTTTTTTGGTTCCACGCTTCCAAAAGAGTTTGGTGGTAATGAGATTAGTAATATTGCTTATGGTCTTATTATGCATGAACTTGAAAAAGGTGATTCTGGTTTACGTTCTCTTTGTAGTGTGCAGAGCGGTCTTGTTATGTATCCTATTTTTCAGTATGGTACTGATGAACAAAAGAAAAAATGGTTACCAAAATTAGCTTCTGGAGAAGCAATTGGGTGTTTTGGATTAACAGAGTCTAATCATGGTTCTGATCCTGGCGGTATGCTTACAAGAGCAAAAAAAGATGGAGATAATTGGATTATTAATGGATCAAAAATGTGGATTACTAATGGTTCAATAGCAGATATAGCGATTGTATGGGCAAAAGATGAAGAAGGTATCATTCGTGGTTTTCTAATAGAAAAAGGAACAGAAGGATTTTCAAGTTCTGATATTCATGGTAAGATGAGTCTTCGTGCATCAATTACATCAGAATTATTTATGAAAGATGTTTGTGTACCTGATAGCAATCGATTGCCAAATGTTGAAGGGTTAAAAGGTCCTTTATCGTGCTTAACTCAGGCAAGATATTCTATTGCATGGGGAGCAATTGGAGCAGCTGTTGATTGTTATGAAGTTGCATTGAATTATAGTAAGGAACGTAAACAATTTTCTAAGCCAATTTCTCAATTTCAATTAACTCAACAAAAATTGGTATATATGATTCAGGAAATTTCAAAAGCTCAGCTACTTGCTATCCAACTTGGTAGGTTAAAAGATAGTAATGAACTGGATTTCTCACATATTTCTCTTGGGAAAAAGAATAATGTTGCGATAGCAAGAGAATGCGCAAAATTATCTAGAGAAATACTCGGAGCAAACGGGATTATGGATGATTATTCTATCATGAGACATATGATGAATTTGGAAACGGTATATACTTATGAAGGAACGAATGAAATTCATACCCTGATTATTGGGCAAAAAATTACAGGTGAATCTGCTTTTGAATAGTTTGGTCAATTGTTTCTATTAGATTTCTCAATAATTTTTCTCTACTAACTTTTTTCCCAAGTTCCAATAACAAAGATGTATAAAGTTTATCTTGAATTGGTTCTAAATCTTGGAAATTTGAATTAACATTAATTCCAATCCCTAAAACTTGAGTAATGACCTTATCTTTTACTATCTGTTCACAAAGAATACCTGAAATTTTTTTATTATCAATATAAATGTCATTTGGATGTTTAATTCGTGCAAAGATTTTTAATTTTTCTAGAGTTGTAACAATTGATCTACAAGCAATATTAACCAAAGATTGTCCATCCATTATATAATTTTTAGGAATAATGATAGTAAATGCTAAATCTTTATACGGCGTAGAGATCCATTTTCTACCATGGCGTCCTCTTCCATAAGTTTGCTTATCACAAATAACTATACCATAGCTATTATTATTAAGATTTAGCGCTTTTTCATTAGTTGATGCTAATTCTTCTTTATAAAAGATTTTAGGTGCAATGACTTTTGTATCTAGTAAATGATCACTAAGATCTAAGAGCACGGATCTAATTTTTTTCTCATTTTGAAAATAGTTCCTGGTTGTAATACTCCATCATTATTTCTAATCAACCTTTCATTATCCATATAGATGATTACCCATGCAAGTTCATCGCCATATATTTCATCAGCAAGACCCCATGCTGTATCACCAGATTGTATTTGATAGTCAAAGAATTCTAAATCGCAATTCTTTGCTTTACTAGCTTCTCTTTTTAATGATAAGAAATTATAAGGATAAATTTTATTCGGATTAGATCCAATTTCTTCCCTATTCCATTCATAGATTTCTCTCCACCTTGAAGAATCTCCATATTCTCTAGAAGCAATTTTAATTAAATAATCACCCCTTTTAATCATATATGGTTCAAAAACAGTAACAGGAAGTGGTGGAGCTTCAGGTTCTTGAACAGTAAATATTTCTACTTTAACCTCCTCTTCCACAACTTTTGTATCAGATTCAGTTGATTCTTGGTTGCTTATTTCTTCTCCTACACTAGGAGCAGTGCCAGCACAATTCATAATTAAAAGTGTGCTTAGCAATAAAACAAATTCTTTTGTTTTCATTGTATTCCTCATTTTTTCAATTCTTTGTTCATATCCATAATAATACTATTAATTTTTTAATTCAATGTTCCTGTTTTTTTTAATTAAGAATATTCGCCAAAGACTTTTCTTAAAGTATCTGAAATCTCACCAAGAGTACATTTGTTTTTTGCACATGTCACAATATATGGGATTAAGTTTTCATCTGATTTTGCTTTTTCTTCTAATTCAGAGAGCGCATTAGCAACTTTTTTATGATCCCGATCTTTTTTAAACTTAGTAATAAGATCTACCCTCTTTTTATTGGCATCTTTTTGACTTTCTACGTTGATTAGATTTTCTTCATTGTTATTAATAAATTTATTTACCCCTATAAGAATCTCTTTTTTACTGTCTAAATTATTTTGAAATTGGATTGAAGAATCTGCAATTTCTTTTTCTATTTCTCCTGTTTCAATAAGTTTTTCCATCCCTCCTTTATCGGATATATCATCAATTTTTTCCAAAACTTCTTTTACAATTTCTTTTGTTCTACTGTTTATTAAATCGCTATCTCCTATTGGGTCTACAAAGTTCGGGATATTGGTTTCATGTGCAATAATTTGTTGTATTCTTAGGGCTGCTAGAGCATTTTCTTCTGATGGAAGACTGATAGCTTCATCTTTACCATTTGTATGGATTGATTGCGCCCCTCCTAACACTGCAGCAAGTGCTTGTAATGTAGTTCTTACTGTATTATTCTCAATTTGTTGTGCTGTTAGTGTAGATCCTCCAGTTTGTACATGGAATCGACATAATTGAGATTCAGAATCTTCTATTTTGAATTCTTCTTTAACTATTTTTGCCCAAATTTCTCTTGCTGCTCTGAATTTTGATACTTCTTCAAAAAAATCTCGATGAGAATTAAAGAAAAATGACATCTGTTTTGTTAATATTTCTATTTCAACTCCATTTTTCTTTGCAGTATTGACATATGTTATTGCATTTGCAAATGTAAATGCTAATTCTTGCACAGCTGTACTTCCTGCTTCTCTTATATGATATCCTGAAACTGATATTGAATTCCATTTAGGTAATGTGGATTGACAATATTCAAATATATTACTACTCAGTCTTAGTGATGGATTAATTGGGAAGATATATGTTCCTCTAGCAATATATTCCTTAAGAATATCATTTTGGATTGTACCTTTTAAATTTGAGAGATTATATCCTCTTTCTTCTGCTAGCGCTACATAAAATGCTAATAAAATTGAGGCGGTTGCATTAATTGTCATTGAGATGGATACTTGTTCTAAATTTATTTCATTAAATAATAACTTCATGTCATCAATGGTAGAAATTGGTACACCTGATTTTCCAATCTCTCCATAGGACATTTCATGATCAGAATCATAGCCAATTTGTGTTGGTAAATCAAAAGCTACAGATAGTCCACTGACTCCACTATTTAGCAAAGATAAAAAACGATTATTAGATTCTTTAACAGATGAAAATCCTGCATATTGTCTCATGGTCCAAAGTTTCGTACGATACATATCTTTATAGATACCTCTTGTAAATGGAAAATTACCTATCTTTTTTTTGGACATAATAAGTTAATTTAATCTTAAAATCAGAAATATGGTATATTCTCAAATTCAAAAAATTATTTATTGGTTAAAGTGTAAAAAATATTTTGTGAGTAATTCTATAACTTATCGGTATTCAAAAAAACAATCTGGTTCAGTTTTAGTAATTTTACCCGATAGCGATATTGCATTTGATTTTGCCCAACTTCTTTTAGATAGAATTGAACAAAAAAAGAATAATAATATTAGTTTTCTCTTAAGAGACTCATTAGTGAATTTTTATTCTAATGATCTGAAGAATTTTTCTGAATTATTCTCTTATCAAGATATTGATTCGTTAGGATTGCCTACACCATGGTTTATTAGAAAAATAAAAAAATCTAATTACCAAAATATGGTTGATTTAAATATTGAATTTAGTCCATTTGCTTCATTTCTGGTAAGAGCTTGTAACTCTGAAGTAAGAATGGGTTTTAATTATGATAATTCAAAAAAATATTATAATGTTATATTGGACCAGAATTATCAAAAAGATTTAGATGGAACATTTGATATGATTGGTAAGTTTATAAAAAAATGAAAAATATTATATCAGAAATTATTTTATTGGACAAACCTGTATCGTCGGTTAATGATATAGGACATCCCTGGGATCTAGTTGCTAATATATCTGCAATATTTAATGATATTCCAAGTTCTTTTAAAGATTTTGAACATGTGATAATTAATGATAATAATGGCCCAGTAATTATAGGTAAAAATGCGATAATTGAGCCATTTACTATTCTGAATGGCCCTCTATTTATTGGAGAAGATTGTCTTATTAAATCTCATTCTAAGATTGCAAATTCTATTATCAATCACCATTGTAAAATTTCTGGAGAAATACATTCTTCTATATTCCAACCATATTCGAACAAAGCTCATCACGGATTTTTGGGACATAGTTTTGTTGGTTCCTGGGTAAATTTAGGTGCAGGCACTACTACCAGTAATCTAAAAAATAACTATTCTAATATCAGTGTGAAGTGGAATGGAGAACTCATTGATACAGGATCTATTTTTTTCGGATCAGTTATTGGAGATCATGTAAAAACAGCAATTGGAACTAATTTAAATACAGGAACAGTAATTGGTATGGGTTCTAATGTTGTTTCTCAATCTTTCCCTCCACGTTATATCCCCCCATTTTCTCTGTATTATAAGGGGAAAATAACAAAAATATCATTTGATGATTTCTGTGACACTGCTGAAAAAGCAATGTCAAGAAGAGGAAAATCTCTTTCAGGCACTGAAAAAGACATATTACATAATATTTACAAAACTTGTTGACTACCTGATTAACAACTAATATCTTCACCTCTATGAGTGATGTACAAAATAACTTAGTTGAAATAGGTGAAATCTTGAGTCCTTGTTGTGATGAGGAGATAAAGGTTTCTGATATTGGGGAGAAACTTAAGTGTCCATTGTGTAAAACAAATCTAAAGCAAAGAGCATTTTTACCATTTCTTGAATATCTTATGGAAAATGGACATGTTGAAAATTTAGATTTCTTTGACTTAGATTTATATAATCAAGACAAAGAAAGTTTAGACAGTCAAGACGAAGAACTAGATTTAGATAAATATGAAGTTAATAAAGATAGTTTAAATATTTATGAAGATGATAACCGTCTAGGCAAGTCTACTCCTGTCTCTGAAACATCTATTGATGAATCTGCTCTTTCGAGTGATTGGACTAAATTTGCTATCGAAGATTCAGAGTAAAACAGACGATTTTACTTACAATTCATCGCAGTTCGTACTAAATTGATAGAACCAAGATTTTTTCAGGCTATAAAATCTTGAAAGATTGAAAGAATTCCCCCGCTATCAACTTTCCTTTATAGCCTGTTTTTATATATCTAACCTACTTTTTTTGTTTTGCTTCATTTGACGAATAGGATTAATATTGATTAATAGACTGATGAGTCGGTTTTTTCAGGATAAGTACTATGAAAATAGCTGTATTAACTAAAGCAATTCCAAGTTACGAATCAAGCATTCGAATTGATTCATCTGAAAAATGGATTGATGAATCAATTGTCAATTTTGTCGTTAATGAAAGTGATTCTTATGCTTTAGAAGAAGCTCTTCAAATCAAAGAACAATTAAATGATGATAGTGAAGTTGTAGTGGTTATAATGGGGAGCGAATCCAATACATCAAAAGTGTTAAAAGATGGTTTAGCAAAAGGAGCTGATAGAGGAATATTTATTAAAAATGATACTTCTGAAACAGATCCCCTATCTATTGCAAAGATCTTCTCTGAACAACTTAAAGAAGAATCATTCGATTTAATTTTATCAGGCCTTCAATCAGATGATTTAGGATCAGGACAAACAGGAGTACTTATTGGAGAATTACTCAACATGTCTACTGCAACCCTTGGGATTGAGACAAAAATGGAAGATGGAAAGATTAAGGTAAAACGTGAATTAGAATCGGGATGGTTCCAATGGGTCACCTTACCGTTTCCCGCGAGTGTTTCTATTCAGTCTGGCATCAATGAGCCTAGATATCCATCTTTAAAAGGTATTATGGGAGCAAAACGAAAAGAAGTAAAATTAGTTGATGCACAATCTGTCAGTGACAGTAAACAAGAATTTATTAAGCTCTTTCTTCCAAAAACTGAAAAAGTTACCGAAAAAATCGAAGGTACGGTTGATGATATAGTTTCAAGAATGATAGATATACTTAAAAACAATTTAAAGGTTATTTAATGATACTTGTAGTTTTAGAGAATCAAAGAGGCAATATTCATGCTTTTAGCCAAGAAGCAGTTGCTGCTGGACAACAATTATCTACCAAGCTTGGTTTAGATTTATGTATTCTATGTTTGGGTGAAAATGCGAGTGCTTTAAAAGAACAAGCATCAAATTATAAAGTGAAAAATTTGATCTTAGCCCAAAATGATTTAATAGGCAGTTATTCTGCTGATGGATATTCTAAAGCTCTTGATCAAGTTATTTCTGAATTATCTCCAAAATATGTTTTAATGGGTCATTCTTATATGGTTCGTGATTTTTTACCAAGGGTAAGCGCAAAATCAGATGTTCCTTTTATTAGTGATATTATTTCAGTGACATATCATGACAATGTTCCAATCTTTGCACGTCAAGTATTCAATGCAAAGATTGCTACAAATGTTCAGGCTGATTCAAATAATAACACAATACTTTTAAGTTTCCAATCTGCAGCATTCTCTTCTGATGATATTGAAGCTGGTAGCCCAGAAAATCAAATAGATTTTTCTCTTAATCTAGATACAAGTGATATTAGATCTGAAAGTGAGCCAGAATTTCAAGAATCTGCTTCAAGCGTAGATTTAACTACTGCTGAATTAATTGTTTCTGTTGGTAGAGGAATAGATAGTCAAGATAACCTGCCAATGATCGAAGCTCTAGCATCAGCCATGGGAGCAGAAATTGCTTCATCAAGACCAGTAGTAGATATGGGATGGTTACCTCCTTATAGACAAGTTGGTAGTTCTGGCCAAGTTGTTTCTCCAAAACTTTATCTTTCTGTTGGCATTTCTGGAGCAATTCAACATGTTGTTGGTATGAAAGGATCAAAAAATATTATGGCAATTAATAAAGATGAAGAAGCACCTATCTTTGAGATTGCTGATTATGCAGTAATTGGTGACTTGATGGAAATTGTTCCGAAATTGACAGAAGAAATTCAAAAAAATAAATAACAATGAAATTTCATATTATAGAACAAATAGTTGTAACAATTTTTTTATTATCCGGTATATCGTTTTTTCTTTATCACTTACTCTTACGCCTTAATATAGTTTTAAAAGGAAAATTAGATTTTAGTATTAATCATTTACCTGAACGATTATTAAGAGTATTCAATGAAGTGATTCTTCACAAAAAAGTAGTAAGTGGTGATCGCAAATTTTCTGGCTTGATGCATGCATTTGTAATGTATGGGTTTATATTTTTTGGTTTAATAACAATTAATCATTTTTTTACAGCATTTGGTTTTGAATTTTTTACCGAAAGTTTACGCCATAATTATTTTCTATTTTTTGGGCTACCATGGGCAATTTTATGTTCGTTAGGAATTCTTGGATTAGCCTATAGAAGATTTGTTACTAAACCTAAGGCATTAGGGAAGTTTTCTAGCACTTCTGCCCTGGTTTCATTTTTTATTTTTACTTTAATGTTAACTTATCTTATTGATGAATTCCATTTACTTAATAATGCTATAGCATTAAAGACAAATTGGTGGGTTCATTCTTCTGTAATTGGAGGATTTTTGTTCTTAATCCCTCAATCAAAACATATGCATTTAGTATTGTCACCATTTAATATTTTCCTCAGACCTTTTGAAGTACCAGATCATCCAGCAATACCAATTGATTTAGAAGCTTCAGAAGAAAAATTAGATGAATTACTATTAGATCTATCAAAATTAAGCAAGAATCAAGCATTAGATATCTTTACATGTGTAGAATGTGGTAGATGTACTGAGGTATGTCCAGCAAATCGAGGTGGAGGAATTCTAGATCCAAAGTATCATTTTATTTTAGATTTAAAAGACCCTATGCTTGAATCAAATGATGTTAATGTTGTAGACAAGATTAACGTAGAAGCTGGGTGGGAATGTACAACATGTCAAGCCTGTACAGAAGTATGTCCAGTAGGAAATCATGTTGAAAAAGCAGATGAAATAAGAAGTTTTCAAGTTATGGTTGAAGGAGATGTTCCTCAAGAGTATCAAAAGTTACTTCACAACTTACAAGAGACAGGCAATACAGAAGGCGCTTCATCAAGTGTGTTACTTGAGAAATTGCCTGAATATACTCCAGATAAAGAACTTGTTTTGTGGTTGGGTTGTTTTGCAAAGCATGCTATGGATCCTAATTTTGTTAAATCGGTTGAAAATTTTACAAAAATTCTCGATTCAGCTGGCATTACATATGGAGTCCTCAGTAATGAACAATGTTCAGGAGATCCCGCAAACAAATTAGGAGATAAACTTACTTATAAAATGTTGATGGATAATAATGTTGAAGAATTAAATAAAGTTAAGAAAGTCACAACTATGTGCCCCCATTGTGTTGTGAATTTGCAAAAAGAATATAGTAAATATCATGAGATTAAATATGAAGTCAAACATCATACTCAAGTTATTTCAGAATTATTAGATGAAGGAAAAATCAATATTAATCCTGGTAGCTTAGAAAAAGTGACTTATCATGATCCTTGCAATTTATCTAGAACGCTTGATGAAGTAGATGCTCCTAGAAATGCTATAAAGGCTGCAGCTCCAGAATTCTTTGAACTAGATGAGAGTGGGAAAGAAACATTATGTTGTGGAGCAGGCGGTGCACTTTGGTGGAAAAAAGATACTGGAAAAGGGAGAACTCATCTTTTACGTGCTGAACAGGTCATTGAGTCAAAAACTGATACTGTTGTTACAGGATGTAATTTTTGCTATGGGATGATGAACCAAGGAATCGATCCATTAACACCAAAAGGACAGGATAAAATAAAAGTAAAAGATGTTGCAGACATTGTAGCAGAAAATTTATCCTAGTTTGGTATATAAGCATTTTTTCCTTAAATTTTTAAATCAATTTCATGAATAATTTAGATTCATCAATTATAAACAATAAATGTCAGCTTTATGGGCTTGTTACTTTGCGAGTGCTCATTGGTTGGCATTTTTTATATGAAGGTGTTTCAAAACTAATCAATCCAAATTGGTCTTCAGCTGCGTATCTGTTAGATTCGAAATGGATTTTTTCAGGATTAGCTGAAACCATTGTATCCAACCCTATTTTATTGACAATATCAGATTCTGTGAATCAGTGGGGATTAACTTTAGTTGGTGTATCACTTCTTTTAGGTTTGTTTAGTCGTTATTCTGCTTTGGTGGGAATGGGATTTGTGATGTTATATTATCTTTTTGCACCTCCTTTTATTGGTTTAGAATATTCCAGACCCGGAGAAGGCAGTTATATTATTGTAAATAAAAATTTAATTGAAGCGTGTGCTCTGTGGGTGTTGTATGTATTTCCTACTGGTCATATAATTGGTTTGGATCGATTGTTAACCAAATTAAAATCAAATTAGAGGAACATAGTATGAGTGAAAGTAAAAAACAGCAAAACAATGATCTGGAACGTCGAGAATTATTAAAAGGACTTGCAACTGTACCAGTGTTTGGTCTGTTTCTTGTTGAACTTTGGCGAAAAATACGCAAAGATACATTAAAAAAATCAAATATTCTTTCTGGTTTGGTTCAAGAAAAATCAGCACCAGCAATTATCAAAGGTCTTTCAGATAGCAAACACCTGAATATTGGTGTCATTGGTTATGGAGGTCGAGGTGGACACTTGGTCCGTGGTGCAGGGTTTGCCACTACGGGTTGGACCAATACCGTAGCTGAGAATGCACGAAAAAATAAATTGGACAAACAATTTCAAACATTTATGGATCAAGAAGATTTGAATTGTTCACTTGTGGGAGTTTGTGACTTGTTTGATGTACGTGCAGAACAAGGACTAGATGCTTCTCAAAATGAAGTTCGACCTGGTGGGAAACCAAAAAAAACTGCTACAAGATATCGCCATTATAAAGATCTTTTAGCCAATGATGATATTGATGCTGTAATTATTGCTACTCCAGATCATTGGCATTCCCGAATTACAATCGATGCTGCAAAAGCAGGGAAACATGTTTATTGTGAAAAAGGTCTAACCAGAACATTTCAAGAGGCAATCGACGTTTATGACGTTGTAAAAGAAACTGGGATTACATTTCAACTTGGCCATCAGAATAGGCAGGTAGAGGCCAATGAAAAAGCAAAACAAATCATTGAACAGGGTTTATTAGGCAAAATAAATCTAGTGGAGTTAGCTACAAATCGTAATTCTCCATGGGGAGCCTGGGTTTGGGGTATTCATCCTGAAGGCAATGCTAAAACGATTGATTGGGATACATTCCAAGAACCAGCACCTAATAAAATACCGTTTGGGGAAGAAGCGCTGAAACGATTTTTCCGTTGGCGCTGCTGGTTTGATTATGGTACTGGTCTTTCGGGTGATTTATTGTCACATGATTTTGATGCTATAAATCAAATTATGGATCTGGGAATTCCAAAATATGCATCATCAACTGGAGGAATTTACTTTTATAAAGATGGACGCGATGTTCCAGATGTTTGGAATGCAACTTTTGAATACCCAGACAAAGATTTGACTATTCTTTATAGTGCAACACTTTCGAGTAATGAACCTCGTGGGAATCGAATCATGGGTCACGATGCCACGATGCAGATGGGCGGTCAAAGTGGAGGCGGATCTGTGCATGGATTTATTGTGACAGCAGATTCTCAATCAACGCAATACAAAGAACGTCTTGAGCAAGGCATTATCAATTCAAAATATCCAATTTATACTTATTCTCCTGGCTCAAAGCAAATCGATGGTGTAACATCAGCAACTTCCAAATACTTTGCGAATAAAGGGCTTCTATACACTTACAAAGATGGGAAACGAGTTGATGCGACTCACCTTCATATTAAGGACTGGCTGGATTCAATTAGAAATGGAGGACAGCCAAAATGCAATATTGAGGTAGCACTCCATGAAGGTGTTGCTTGTCATATGGCTACAGAATCATATTTGACTGGTCGAAGAATTGAATGGGACCCGGTCAATCGAAAATTGATTTAACCAGCTATCTTAAGGTGAGCAAATGACAACAAATTTCCGTTTAGGAACAATGATGTTTCTTCAATTTTTTGTTTGGGGAGGCTGGTATGTTACTGTCGGAAATTTTATGGTAGCTGAAGGTATGGGAACCATTACGCATTGGGCTTATTCAGTGAGCCCCATTGCAGCCATTATATCACCGTTTTTTCTTGGTTTTGTTGCTGATCGTTATTTTAATGCCGAGAAAGTATTAGGAATACTCCATATTTTGAGTGGTTGTTTTTTGCTTTTAACACCTTTTTTCACATCTAAGCCTATGATATTTATTCTAATGTTAGCTATGCACATGATTTGTTATATGCCAACTTTGGGGCTTGCTAATTCTGTAGCTTTTAGAAATATTGATGATCAAGAAAAAAAATTCCCCCTTATCCGTGTTTTTGGAACACTAGGTTGGATTGCTGCCAATATTTTGGTAAGTGGGATTTTACATGCAGATACTAGCGCTACCCAATTTTATATTGCTGGAGCTGTTGGAATATTTTTGGGTTTTTATAGCTTTATTTTGCCTAAAACTCCTCCGTTGTTAAGAAAAGATGCTCTTATTTCTTTTAGAGATATCATTGGTTTAAATGCTCTAAATAAACTTAAATCAAAATCATTTTTTGTATTTGCGTTATCCTCTTTTCTAATTTGTATTCCTTTAGCTGCATATTACAATTTTGCACCTATTTTTG
>CAJWPX010000008.1 GCA_913045065.1 uncultured Fidelibacterota bacterium
TCGCCCCCCACTTGTAATTATCTCTTCTTTCAATCTGAGCTATAGTTAATCTTTTTTTCTTCTTCGATTTAGCCAATTTTTTCTCCCACTCTCATTTTTGCACTTCTTGATCTTCTATTTGATGTAATCTCTTCATCAGTTGGAGTAAGTGGTTTTTTTGATAAGATCTGAAGCTGCTTATTTCGACTTAATTCCTTAAACTTTTTTTTAACCATTCGATCTTCCATAGAATGGTAACTAATAATTACAATTCTACCATTAATATCAAGGAAATCCATAAAGACATCTAGGAACAATTCTAAATGTTCTAATTCATTATTGGTTTTAATTCTTAAAGCTTGGAATACTCTTGCACATGTTTTGATACGATATTTATAAGGTGTCAGTCTCTTTATAATATTTGTTAGTGATTCAGTGTTTATTATTTCCTTTGATTCTTTAATAGCTTTTGCGATTCGAAATGCATTTCTTTCCTCTCCAAATTCTTTCAAAATTATGCTTAACTCTCTTTCTGAAGAATTTGCAATAATATCTTCTGCTGTTTTTTGATTATCTAGATCAAATCTCATATCTAATTTTGAATTATATCTATATGAAAATCCTCTGGAAGGGCTATCCAATTGAAAGGAAGAAAGACCGAGGTCTAGAAAAATACCATTTACTTGGTTGATTTTTAGTTTAGAAAGAACATTTTCCAAATCTTTATAGCTTGAATGGAATAATTCAAAGTTTTTAAAATCACTTAATTTGTTTCGCGCAATTCTAATTGAATTGGAATCCCTATCAAAACCAACTAAGAATCCATCTTTTAAATTTTGTAAAATTTCATAAGAATGTCCACCGAGACCAACAGTTCCATCAATATAAAATCCAGTTTCTAGAATATTTAGATTATTAATTGTTTCCGACAGCATTACAGGAAAATGACCATGATTTTCTGTCGGAATAGAATTCATCAGACAGTTACTTTTTTGGAGAGTTCTTCGTAAGAATCGTCATCAACAACTGTTTTCTTATCGCTAAAGATAAGGGTCCTCTTATCCCAAATTTCAACTTTATTTAAAACACCAATAATTGTTAAATCTTTAACAATCTTTGCATATTTAATTAATTGTTTTGATAAAATTACCCTTCCTTGATCATCGCATGAAGCCATTCTTGCATGTCTTAAATGGTTTCTTAAAAAAATACGATTAGTAGTAGACAATGAAGATAATTGATTTAATTCAATTTCAATCTTTTTCCATTCACTCAAAGGATATACCCATATACACGAATCAATACCTCTTGTTAAAACAAATGTATTTTTATCACTTTTTTTAAGTTGTTGTCGGAATGGAGAAGGAATATTGACTCGGTTCTTTGAATCAACTACAAAATTATATTCTCCTATAAATGTATATTGGCTACTCATAATAAAAAGGGAAAATTACCCACAATTCACCACCTATCTTAATAAGAAGACATATCTGAGTCAATAAGTTTATTGAAAAAGATATTTAATTAGACAGAAATAACAGAAGAAATAGTAAAGTGGGTAATATTTTATCTACTAGGAATGTATTTTATTACAGAAACCACCATAGGATCAGACTTTAAATTAACTACAACTGGAAAACCATTGGCGACGAGACTGGAAAAATCAACAGAAGATCCAAATTGAGATTTAGAGTATAAAACTAATTTTATATCACTGGTATTCCCTATTATAATTGTTTTATTTTCTCCATCCCATTTTTCGTTAATAACATCAGATTTAACTTTATCACAAATATCGCAGATAAAATATTCTTGTTCAGAATTGTCATCGGAAAAATAAATATAGTTTTCATCAGATGATTCGAAACGAATGGATACAGGAAATTTTAAATTTTCAGCAAAAGATTCTTCAGAATTAATTTTATAAAGAGATTCTAAATCATTTTGATTTAGTCGCAAAGATTCCTCTTTATCAAATACTGAAGAAGTTGGCCTATTTTGTAGCGCAATAATAGCCACTAGAACTATAATAAATATAAAACCAATTAAAATATTAGATCTTTGTATATCAGATAATTGAATATTAAAAATATCTTTTTTTTCTGGTTTATACTGGGAATCAATAATTCTTTCTTCTGTTTTTTGATTTAAAAAATCATCTAGACTATCAATAGCTTCGTCAACATCACAACCAATCTCTCTTATATAAGCTTTGAAAAATAATCTTAAATATACACCAGGAATCTCAATAAATTTTCCAGATTCAAGTGCTTTCAGATATTTAATATCAATTTTTGTTCTACGACTTATATCTTCTAGAGAAATTTTATATTCTCTTCTTATTTTCTTATAATGTGAGTAAAAAATCATAATTCCTTTAGTATTTTTTCGATTCTACTATTTTTAAACTTCCTTAATGGAAAACCTACAATATTATGATAACATCCGTCAATCTTTTTAATTAAAAATTGTTCACATTCCTCAATATTATATGCTCCTGCTTTATCTAATATATCGAAAGATGATATATATCTTGTGATATCATCATCTGATAAATTCTTAAACGTAACAAAAGAATGATCAACAATTGTATTAACTTTACCACCCACCACTAAACTTAGAGCACTCATCACACAATGTGTTTGGTTTGATAATTCTTTGATAATCTTAAATGCTTCTTCTATTGACTTTGGTTTTCCAATGATTTTCTCTTTCAAATCAATAATAGTGTCACCAGAAACAACAGCATTATGTTTATTTTTTTTCCAGACAGAAAAAGCTTTTTTCTCACATATATCTCTAACATAATCATAAGGTAAAAGCTTATTTTTATTCTCCTCATCTATATTAGAAGGATGAACATTAAAATTATATCCTAATTTTGAGAAAATTTTTTTTCTTCTTGGTGATTTAGATGCTAATATTATTTCCATTTTTTTTTAAGTAAATTTAGTTATTTTTGTTGAGTAAAAATGAATGATTTAAAAACAGTAACTGAAACTTATTCAAAATATATTAATTCGATACCCAAGGCTAGAGAATTTTTTAATCGACCTTTAACATATACTGAAAAAATCCTTTTTTCTCATTTAAGTAAGCCACTTGAATCTATTCCTAATAGAACAAAATCATTTTGTTCTATTAAACCAGACAGAGTCGCTATGCAAGATGCCACAGCCCAGATGGCTTTGCTCCAATTTATGAATTCTGGGATGAAAACTACCGCTGTTCCAACAACAGTCCATTGTGATCACTTAATTACAGCAATAAATGGTGCAAAAGATGACCTAAATAATGCTATTATTAAAAACAAAGAAGTTTATGATTTTCTAGTTTCTGTATGTACCAAGTATGGAATTGGATTTTGGAAACCTGGTGCAGGAATTATACATCAAATTGTTCTAGAGAATTATGCTTTTCCAGGATCATTAATGATTGGAACAGACTCTCACACTCCTAATGCAGGAGGTTTGGGAATGGTCGCTATTGGTGTAGGGGGAGCAGACGCAGTGGATGTAATGACTGATTCTTTGTGGGAAGTAAATTGGCCAGGAATTATTGGAGTAAAACTGACCGGAAAATTAAACAATTGGACTTCATCAAAAGATATAATATTAAAACTTGCAGGAATTTTGACAGTAGATGGCGGTACAGGCAAGATTATTGAGTATTTTGGTGAAGGAACGCAAAGCATAAGTTGTACTGGAAAGGCAACAATTACTAATATGGGAGCAGAAGTCGGAGCAACTACATCTATTTTTCCATATGATAAAAAAATGTATGAATATCTTGTTGCAACATCACGATCAGAAATTGCAGCAGAAGCAGAAAAAATAAAAAATGAACTAAAAGCTGACGATGAAGTCTTTGATAATCCAGAAAAATATTATGATGAAGTAATTGAAATTAATCTGTCCGAATTAGAACCACATATTGTTGGTCCTTACAGTCCAGATCTTTCAAGAAAAATATCAGAAATGCCTGATGCAATTAAAAAAAATAATTACCAAAATAATCTAAAAGTTGGATTAATTGGAAGCTGTACTAACTCATCATATGAAGATATTGAAAGAGCGGCTCATATTGCAAAACAAGCACTAGACAGAGGGTTAAAAACTAAATCACAATTTTATATTACTCCTGGCTCAAACCAAATAAAGGCAACAATGGAACGTGATGGATATACAGAAATATTTGAAAAACTTGGTGGAGAAGTACTTGCCAATGCATGTGGACCATGTATAGGTCAATGGAAGAGATCCGATGTAAATGATGGTGAGAAAAATACGATTATTACTTCTTTTAATAGAAATTTTGCAAAGCGTAACGATGGGAATGCAGCAACTGAAGCATTTGTTGCTAGCCCTGAAATTGTTACAGCTTTGGCTATTGCAGGAAAACTAGATTTTAATCCTATTTCAGATAGTATTATGCTTGATAATGATAAAAAATTCATATTTGAACCACCAAAAGGTTCAGAATTACCTGATGAAGGATTTGCAAAAGTTAAAACATTAGATTTTGATCCTTTTGAAGTGCCAGAAATCAATAAAGATATCTTTATTAATCCTAATAGCAAAAGACTGCAGCTATTGAAACCTTTCAAAAAATGGAACAATAAAGAAATGGAAGATCTCAGAATACTGATAAAAACAAAAGGAAAATGCACAACAGATCATGTTTCTCCAGCTGGACCATGGCTTAGATTTAGAGGGCACTTAGAAAATATATCACAAAATATGTATTCTGGAGCATTAAATGCTTTTACAGAAACTACTGGTGAAGCAATTAATACAGAGAACAGAAAAACAGAAAATATATATGAAGTTTCCAAATATTATAATTCAAATGATATTAACTGGATAGTCATTGCAGATGAAAATTATGGTGAAGGATCTAGTAGAGAACATGCAGCTATGGAACCAAGATTTATGGGTTGTAAAATAATTCTTGCAAAAAGCTTTGCTAGGATTGCACAGACTAACCTTAAAAAACAAGGGATTATACCTTTAATCTTTGAGAATGAATCAGACTATGATTTAATTGAGGCATTTGATACAATTTCAACTGTTAATCTGGAAGAATTCAAATCAGGAAATAACATTAAACTATCTCTAAAGAAACCAGATGGATCAATACATACAATTAATACCTTGCACACGTTTTCTAACAATCAAGTTTCATGGTTTAAAGCAGGATCTGCATTAAATCTTATAGCAAATCAATCATGAATGGTATAAGTCAAATAAATAAAGACTGGGATTTTACTATTGGATTAGAAATTCATGTTCAATTAGAAACAAATTCTAAGATGTTTAGTTCATGTGAGTATTCTTATGATAAATCAGAAAATTCCTTAACATGTCCTACTTCCCTAGGATTGCCTGGAGCTTTGCCAACTATTAATGAAAGAGCAATTGATTTTGCAATCAAATTTGGTTTAGCAGTAAATGGAAATATTAATTCATCTTTTTCATTTGCTAGAAAACACTATTTTTATCCTGATCTTCCTAAAGGATATCAAATCTCACAGTACGAAAAACCAATTGTAACAGGAGGATCAATTCCAATTTGGTGGGATAATAAGAAATATAACATTGATTTAACACGAGCTCATCTTGAAGAAGATGCGGGAAAATTAACTCACAATCCCTCTAAAAATAAAAGCGAAGTTGACTTTAATAGAAGCGGTGTTCCTTTAATCGAAATTGTAACAGAACCAGTTATGTTTCATCCTGAACAAGCAAGAACATTCATTCAAAGAATTAAACAAATTGTTAATTACATTCTCATATCCAATGCTGAAATGGAACAAGGAAAGTTGAGGTGTGATGCAAATATTTCTATTAAGAAAAAAAATTCAACAAAATTTGGAACAAAAACAGAAATCAAAAACATTAATTCTTTTAGAAATGTACAAAAAGCAATTGAATCTGAAATAAAAAGACAACATAAATTGTTGATGACTGGAAAACCAGTGAAACAAGCAACTCTTACATGGAATAACGAAAAAAATATTGCAGAAGTAATGCGTATCAAAGAAAATGCTGATGATTATAGATATTTTCCTGATCCTGATTTACCACCAGTAAAAGTTGATCAAAAAAGAATTCAATCAATCAAAAAATCACTTCCCCTTCTTCCATTTGACTTAGAAGATATGTGGATAAAAAATCATAATTTTACATCCACTGAGGCTACAACCTTATCCAATACTGCTGAAATTGCATCCTATTTTGAAAAAATGACTTCAGTAAATACAAATCCCAAAGATGCAAATAAATGGATTACAGGAGAATTATTTAGACTATTTAATGAAGAGAATAAATTATTTGATAGTAAGAAAATCAGTCCTAAAGATTTATCAGAGATTATATCTTTAGTCAATACGGAAAAAATAACAGCATCTTCTGGAAAAAATATCTTAAGAAAATTATTTCATTCTAAATCATCTCTTAAAACAATTCTCAAAGATGGAAAATATGCTGATGATTCTAGAAAAGTGAATATCAAAGAGATTGTACAATCAGTTCTTAAAGAAAATCGAGAAGAAGTTTCTAGATTTAGAAACGGAGAAGAAAAATTACTTGGTTATTTTATAGGAAAGATAATGAAAGTTTCTGGTGGAAAAATAAATCACAAAAAAATTATTGAAGTTCTGAATAAAGAATTAAAGAAAAAATAATTAGAATTTTCTTCCTTGAGACATTAAATCTCGAATCACAACATCAATACCTTTTTTATCAATAATTCTTAGTCCCTTTGCAGATATTCTTAAAGTAATAGACTTGTTTAAACTATCAACCCAGAAAGTTTTCTTCTGAAGATTAACATTAAATTTTCTACGAGATTTGTTATGAGCATGACTAACTTTGTTGCCATACATAACTTTCTTACCTGTAACTTCACAAACTCTTGACATTTTTTAACCTTTTTTTGTTTAATTTTATTAAGGTTTGGAAATATAAATCATTTATGACTCATTTCAAAAAAAAATTACAAATTGGCAATATTAATATAGACTTCCCATTCTTCTTAGCCCCTATGGCCGGAGTGACAGATTATGCTTTTAGAGTAATAGCAAAAGAATTCGGTGCTGGCATAGTATATTCAGAATTTGTCTCTGCACATGGCATTATTAGAAAAAACGAGAAAACTCTCAAAATGATTCAGTTTTCTGATTTCGAAAGACCGATTGGAATTCAAATATTTGGTGATAGTCCTGAAGTAATGAGAGATGCAGCCAAAGTTGTCTATGAAAAATTCAAACCAAATCTTATTGATATTAATTATGGATGTCCAGTACCTAAAGTAACTAAGAAAGGAGCTGGATCTGCTGCATTAAAAGATTTATGTCTTATGGAAGATATTACTCAAGCAGTCGTAGAATCTGTCCCAAAAATTCCAGTAACTGTTAAAATGAGAGCTGGATGGAATGCAGAAAAAATAGTTAGTACAGAAGCGGGGATTAAACTTGAAAAAATTGGAGTTAAAGCTATTACATTGCACCCAAGAACTACGGTTCAAATGTATAAATCAAAAGCAAACTGGGATTTGATAAAAGAATTAAAAGAGAATGTTGATATTCCAGTCATTGGAAATGGTGATGTAAGTAGTATTGATGATATAAAAAAAATGTTCAAAACTACAAATTGCGATGGTATTATGATTGGTAGAGCTGCGCTTGGTAATCCTTGGTTTTTTACTGAAATAAAAAAATATATGAATAATGAAGATCCAAAAGATATTAGCATGAAAGAAAGGTTCGAAGTCTGTCAAAAACATTTAGATTTACTTGTACAGACTCATGGTGAAGTAATTGGAACAAATAATATGCGAAAACATTTTGGTTGGTACTTTAAAGGATTTAAAGATGCATCGGCATTGCGAAAAAAATTGGTTTTAGTAAAGAATTATTCTGAAATGAAAGATATTTTATCTAATATTAGGCACTAAAAACAAAGGAAAAAATAATAAGGGAGATTATGGACAAAAATTTTAAAGCAATTAATGAACCAATACTCGATTTTGAACCAGGTTCAAAGCATAGAGAAGAACTATTAAAAGAATTAGAACGACAATCAAGTAGACAAGTTGAGATTCCTGTTATTATTCATGGAAAAGAACACTTTACAGGAAATACAAAGAAATGTGTCAAACCGCATGATCATAATCATATCCTTGGTCAAAGCCATCAAGCTGGTGAGAAAGAAATAAAAATGACTATTGAGTCATCAATGGAAGCTTGGAAATCATGGTCTACTACATCCCTAGAATACAGAGCATCAATTTTCAGAAAAGTTGCAGATTTAATAGCCGGACCTTACAGATATAAAATCAATGCAGCAGCAATGTTAGATATTGGAAAAAGTATTTTTCAAGCAGAAATTGATGCATCATGCGAATTAATTGATTTTTTGAATTTTAACATAGAATATGCTCATAAAATGCATGGAGTTTTTCAACCATTCTCCCCTTCTGAAATGGATAATTCATTAGAATTTAGACCTCTTGAAGGATTTGTATTTGCAATAGCTCCATTTAATTTCTTTAGTATTGGTGGAAATCTTGCCGCTGCACCTGCTTTACTTGGAAATACAGCAATATGGAAACCAGCAAGTAGTGCTATTTATTCATCTTATTATATTATGAAACTTTATAAAGAAGCTGGACTTCCTGATGGAGTTATTAATTTTCTTCCAGGATCTGGAGCAGAAATTGGAAACAAAGTTTTAAATCATAAAGACTTGGCTGGTATTCATTTTACCGGATCTACAGAAACATTTAGGACAATATGGAAAACAGTATCTAATAATATAGAAAATTATAAAAACTACCCTAGACTTGTTGGAGAAACAGGTGGAAAAGATTTTTGTATAGCACATGAATCTGCGAATATTGATGCTTTAGTAACTGGAATGATTCGAGGAGCATTTGAATATCAAGGACAAAAATGTTCAGCAATGTCTAGGGCTTATCTTCCTAAAAATCAATGGGATGAAATTAAAGAAAAACTAGTCAGAGAAGTTGCAACCATTGACGTTGGACCGCCTGAAGATTTAAAAAACTTTGTTAATGCTGTAATCGATGAAAATGCTTTTGATAAGATTGCTTCTTATGTTGATTTTGCTAATGATGCAGATGATTGTGATGTTTTATGTGGAGGTACATATGATAAATCAAAAGGATATTTCATTCAACCTACTGTTATTGTAACAACCAATCCTCACTTTAAAACTTTAGAAGAGGAAATTTTTGGACCAGTGCTTACAATTTATGTTTACGACAATAATAAATGGTCAGAAACATTAGATCTCATTGATAATACTTCTCCTTATGCATTAACGGGATGTGTTTTTTCAGAAGACAAAGCTATTGCTGAGGAGGTAAAATCAACACTGAAATTTGCAGCTGGTAATTTCTATATAAATGACAAACCAACAGGTGCAGTTGTTGGTCAACAACCATTTGGAGGAAGCAGGGCATCTGGTACAAATGACAAAGCTGGATCAATGCTAAATCTATTAAGATGGACTTCACCAAGAACTATCAAAGAAACGTTTGAACCTCCAGTAAAATATCAATACCCATTCATGGACGAACATGAAGATTCATGAATATCAAGCAAAAGAAATTTTAGAAAAATTTGATATTCCAATTCAAAGAGGTTACCCTCTAGATGATAAAAAAGATATCAATTCTACTATTAGAAAAGTTCAAGAAAACTTTGACACTGAAGCAGTAATCGTTAAAGCACAAGTTCATGCTGGAGGAAGAGGCAAAGGTGGAGGAGTAAAATATTGTGCAACTTATGAAGATGCTCAAAATGCAGCTAATAGTATTTTAGGAATGAATCTCATTACACATCAAACTGATCCTGAAGGTAAAAAAGTAAATAAAATACTTATTACTGAAGCTTTGGATATTAAAAAAGAGTATTACTTTGCTATCACATTCGATCGTTCAAAAAATTGTGATGTATTTATTGTATCGGATGAAGGTGGTGTTGATATTGAAGAAGTTGCCAAAAATTCACCAGAAAAAATTATTAAGGCTTGGATTAATGACTCAGAAAATTCTCTTTTAAATGGAATTAATGAGATTATTTCAAAACTTTCATTAGAAAAGTATCAAAATCAAATTGAAGATATCTTTAGAAAACTATATAGATGTTATTATGAATCAGATTGTTCTTTGTTAGAAATTAATCCACTTGTTATTACTACAGATGATGATATTATTGCACTTGATGCTAAAGTAAATATCGACTCTAATGCTCTTTTTAGACATCCTGAAATAACATCATACCGAGATAAATCAGAAGAAAATCCGTTGGAACTGAAAGCGTCTGAATATGGACTAAATTATATTAAACTTGATGGCAATGTAGGATGTATGGTTAATGGTGCCGGATTAGCCATGGCAACTATGGATATAATAAAACATTACGGAGGTGAACCAGCAAATTTTTTAGATGTTGGTGGTGCTGCTAATGTAGAAACTATTAAAAATGGATTTAAGATTATTTTATCCGATCGTAATGTAAAATCGATTTTAATTAATATCTTTGGTGGAATTGTACGATGTGATAGAGTTGCAAATGGAGTAATTCAGGCTGTTAAAGAATTGGATTTGGATGCTTCTGTTGTTGTGAGACTTCAAGGAACAAATGCTGATTTGGCTAAAAAAATACTTGATGATTCTGGTATTAATATAATTAGTGCTGAAACAATAAACGAAGCTGCTAAAAAAGCAGTGGAGGCAGTGTAATGTCAATACTTCTAGATAAGAACACAAGTATTTTGGTACAAGGAATTACTGGATCTGAAGGACTCTTTCATACTGAACAAATGCTTAATTATAATGCAAAAGTATTGTGTGGAGTTACTCCAGGAAAAGGTGGACAAATAGTTACAAATAATCAATTACCTGTTTTTAACTCAATTAAAGATGCAAAAAAACAATTTGATATTCATGCCACTACTATTTTTGTTCCTCCAAAATTTGCAGCAGCTGCAATAATTGAAGCTATTGAACAAAATATCAAATTAATAGTATGTATTTCTGAAGGAATACCTGTTAGAGATATGATTCAGGTAAAAAATATGCTTAATAAATCTTCTAGTATATTAATAGGACCAAATTGTCCAGGCATTATTACTGCAGAAGAATCAAAAATTGGTATTACTCCTGGTTTCATTTGCAAAAAAGGATCCATAGGAATTTTATCCCGATCTGGAACATTAACATATGAAGCTATTGACCAAGTTGTTAATATAGGGCTTGGATTAACAACAGCAGTAGGAATTGGTGGCGATCCAGTGATTGGTTCAAGTATGATTGATATTCTAAAACACTTTGATGCAGATGGAGAAACAAAAGGAGTTGTTATGATTGGAGAAATAGGTGGTAATATGGAAAATGAAGCTGCAAAATGGATAAAAGACAACATGAATAAACCTGTTGTTTCCTTTATTGCTGGTCAAACTGCTCCAAAGGGAAAAAGAATGGGTCACGCAGGTGCCATCATATCAGAGGGATCAGAAACTGCTGAAGCAAAAATTGCCATATTGAAAGAATGTGGAGTTACAATTTCAAATACTGTATCAGAAATTGGAAGTACTATGAAAAGAATAATAGGATAATAAATGAATCAAACACTAGCAATTATAAAACCAGACGCAATGAAAAAAGGTAATATGGAAAATATTAAAAAAGATATTATAGATAATGGATTTAATATTCTAAAAGAAAAAACATTGTTACTTACAGATGAACAAGCGTGTTCTTTTTATGATATTCATAAAGAAAAACCATTTTTTGATGAATTAGTGGAATTTATGACATCGCATGAGTGTCATGTTATGATATTAGAGAAAGAAAATGCTGTAGAAGAATGGCGTAATCTCATGGGAGCAACAGATTCACAAAAAGCTGAAATTGGAACTATAAGAAATAAATATGGAACGGATGTATCTATGAATGCTACGCATGGTTCAGATAGCAATGAAAACGCAATAAAAGAAATCAACTTCTTCTTCAATGACTAAATACATTACACTACTACTTCTGATAACTATATGCTATGCACAAGAATCTAGCGATGCATGGCTTGACATTACTTTAGAAGAAGATAAGACACCTCAAAATGTAGAATCAAATATAGTAGATAAAGATGATAATATATATTTCATTATACAAGTTGCTGCAAGAAAAAATTTTCCTGAAGCTATTGATGTAGTTAAGAAACTCAATGAAATTGGTTTTGATGCATTTATTCAAAAAAATGATACCAATCCAGATGCAAGATATAGAATTCGTTATGGAAACTTCTCTTCTAGAGAAGATGCTTCTAAGACAGCAAATATCATTAAAGAAAAATTAGGATATGACTGTTGGATTAATCAAGTAGAATTATAAAAATTATTTTAATTCAAACATTTATTTGTTTATATTGGCGCTGATTAAGGAAAAAAATGTTACCAAAAAAGAAGCAATCAAAAACGAGGTCAAAAAAGAGAAGAACTCATTATAAATCTTCACTAGTCCATACTGTTAAGTGTAAGAATACAGGTGAAGAACATTTACCTCATCATGCATACTACCATGACGGAATTCTTTATTATAAAGGAAAACCTGTCGATCAAGAATAATGGATTGTTGTTTTATTTTTTCAGGACAAGGTTCACACCGTCCTGGTATGGGAATAAATCTTTATAGAAATTCTTCAATAGCAAAATCAAAAATCGATTTAGCTGATTCATTGCTGGGTTATAAAATATCTGAAATTATGTTTGATGATAATGAATCTGTTTTAAAAAAAACAATTAATGCCCAAGTAGCGATTTATATTCATTCATGTATTTTATTTGATATTATAAAAGACAGCAAATATAACCCTGTTGCAGTTGCCGGACACAGTTTGGGTGAATTTTCAGCATTATATGCAAATGGAACATACAGTTTTGAAGATGGATTAGAAATTGTTAAGACACGTGCAGAGGCAATGCATAAATGCGAGACTAGCAACAAAGGAAAGATGAGTGCGGTAATGGGTCTCAGTAAAGAAATAATCTCTGAAGTATGCAATAATAGTGATACACAAGTTGCTAATATCAATTCTGATCAACAAATTGTTATTTCTGGACCAGATATATCTGTTAAAAAAATTTCCAATGAATTAAAGTCTTTGGGAGCAAAACGTATCATCCCATTAAATGTGAGTGGTGCATTCCATTCAAAATTAATGTCCGAAGCAAAGTCAAAATTAAGAGATATTATTACAGAAAAAATATTTCAAACTCCTTACTGCCCTATTGTCTCAAATTATGATGCAAAAAACAGAACAAATACTGATGAAATCAAACATGCTTTAATTGAACAGATTGATAATACGGTACTCTGGCTTGCAAGTGTCAAGCAACTTGGAAACATTAATAATAATTTTGTTGAGATAGGCCCAAAGAAAGTTTTATCCGGATTAATAAAAAAAATAAACGAATCATTTCATATCTCTAGTTTTAATTCTTATAATGATACTAAAGAATTGTTAAATGTTTAAATATTCAAATAAAACTGCTGTTGTCACAGGAGCATCCAGAGGTATTGGCAAGGCAATTGCAACGACTTTAGCAAACAATGGAATGCAAGTAATTGGTATCGCAACTTCTGAAAAATCGCTAGATGCAATTAGAGATATAAAAAATATCATTCCTTTTTGCTGTAATATATCAGATGAAAAATCTATTGAAGATTTATATGCTTTCGTAAAAGAACATTCTAGCAATATTGATATCTTGGTTAATAATGCTGGAATTCATATGGATAATATCCTATTAAGAATGAAAACAGAAGAATGGAAAAAAGTATTAGATGTAAACCTGAATGGACCTTTTTATTTAACAAGAATATTATTAAAAGATATGATAAAAAATAAAAGAGGAAGAATCATCAATATATCATCTATTTCAGGAACTGATGGAAATAAAGGACAAAGCAATTATTCTGCCTCTAAAGGTGGATTGTTAGCATTTACAAAATCTCTTGCGAAAGAAGTGGGAAAACGCAATATAACTGTAAATTGTATCGCTCCAGGAATCATTGAAACTGATATGATCTTTGACTTGAGTGATACGGTAAAAACAGATTATTTACGAAGAATTCCATTGAAAAAATTTGGAAAACCAGAAGATATTAGCAAAATGATTTTGTTTTTATGTTCTGATGAAGCGAGTTATATTACTGGTCAAACATTTTACATTGATGGTGGAATGTCATTAAATTGATTAGGAGTTAAAATATGTCATCACATGATAAAGTAAAAAATATAGTTGTCGATAAATTAGGGGTTGAAGAATCAAGGATTGTGCCTGAAGCAAATTTTCTTGATGACCTTGGTGCAGATTCACTGGATATTGTTGAATTAATTATGGAATTCGAAGAAGAATTCGATTTAGAAATTCCTGATGAAGATGCAGAAACAATTACTACTGTCGGTGCAGCAGTAGATTATATCAATAAACACACTAGTTAATCTTGAAAAATAGAGTTGTCATTACTGGAGAAGGTAGCATTTCTCCGTTAGGTCTTTCATCAAAATCCTTGTGGAATAATTTAGTCGATGGTGTATCTGGAATTAGATTAATAAAACAATTTGATACAAAAGATTTAAGTGTAAAAATTGCTGGAGAAATTTCTGATTTTAATCCTTCTGAATTTTTTAATCGCAAACAAGAAAGAAAGCTTGATCGATATACTATGTTTGCACTGATTGCAGCTGAAGAAGCAATCAAGCAATCAGAAATTGATTCTTCTGAAGCTGGTGTAATTCTTGGCGTTGGTATTGGCGGTATGCATACTCTTGAAGAACAACATTCAAGAGTTGAGAATCGAGGTCAACGTGGTGTATCACCACAATTTATTCCAAAAATGATAGCCAATATTGCTGGAAGTCAAATTGCTATAAAATATGGATTTCATGGACCAAATTATGCAGTTACCTCTGCATGTTCATCAGCAACCGATGCGATTGGGATGGCCTATCAGCTTATTCAATCTGGACAGACTGATATAATCATCTCTGGTGGATGTGAAGCAGGAATTACTCCATTAACTCTTTCAGGATTTGCCAATATGAAAGCTTTGTCTACACAAAATGATAATCCAACTGAAGCATCTAAACCATTTGATAAAAATAGAGACGGATTTATACTCTCCGAAGGTGCGGGCATCTTAGTATTGGAATCTCTAGAACACGCAGAAAAAAGAAATGCAACTATTTTAGGTGAAATTGTAGGATACGGATGTACAAATGATGCTTACCATGTTACTAGACCAGATAATGATAGCAAAAGTGCAACAAAAGCAATCAATCTTGCGCTAAAAAATAGCAATCTTAATCCTGATGATATTGATTACATTAATGCTCATGGTACTTCCACATACTATAATGATATGTTAGAAACTCAAGCAATTAAACAAGCATTCGGAAATCATGCAAAAAAATTACTCATTAGCTCAACAAAATCAATGACAGGTCATTTATTGGGTGCTACAGGTGCTATTGAAGCAATTGCATGTATTAATGCGCTGAATGAAGGCATAATCCCTCCTACTATTAATTACAATACACCTGATCCTGAATGTGATTTAAACTACGTCCCAAACAAGCACGTTAAAAAGGAAATCAATACTGCAATGAGTAACTCTTTTGGTTTTGGTGGTCATAATTCAGTATTGGTGTTCAAAAAATTCTAAGACATAGATTTTTTTAAAGTATCAATATTATCAATATTCATAATATCAACATTGTGACTATATGCACACCAATAACTTAACCAATCAACATAGTTCACTAAATAGAGACACGAAGCAAGACGATGAGGAGCTATTTCTGATGGAACATCAATATGATTATTGGAAGCAACTCTATCCTTTAAAATATTGTTTGTAATGTTCATTCTTTTAATATTTTTATTATATCTAATATCAATCCAAACTAAAGAAAGTATATTTTTGTCAATCTCTTTTCCTTGCCATCCTACAATCTCATTGTGATTCATTTCTGGAAGCGTAATATTATAAGATAACATTTTACTATTCTCATTCAATTGTGATTTCAATCTGAAGCCAATAGAAGTTGTACTCTCTTCTGTTACAATAATTGGAATAGTAGGATATATTTTTTTAGCCAAAACATGTGCTGTGCTCTCTTCTAAAGATAGTTTATCAGAATAACTCTGAAGTAAATCAACACTGATATCTTCAAGTAAGCTACTATCTAATAATCTAACTAGAACTGTTAGAGCATAACCTGTCGCAGATCTTGGAGGGTATCCTTCAGGAAGAATATAGTAACTTTTATTATCATCTTTTAAAGCTTCTAAAAGTTTTCCTCCTGATGTTATTCCAAAAATATTATTGGTAAGCTCTTTTGCAGAATGATAATATGATAGAGTTTCTTCTGTATTTCCAGAATAAGACGATACAATGACTAATGTATTTTGATTGATTGCAGTATTTGGAATATAATTTCTTTCTATAACGATATTTATTTGCGGTAAAAGATCTTTAACAATCAATCCAGCAATGGCAGATCCCCCCATCCCCATAATAACAACCTTATCATAATCTGAACTAATACTGAGTGAGCTAGTATTATTAATAGTATCAGAAATTTGTTTTGGAAAATCTTTTATTTTGTTATACATCAGTTATCTATTTCGTTTAATTATTAAATCCAAAAGTAGTTCAATATCTTTTTGAATATCTTCTGGTAAAGAAATTACAACTTCTCTACATTTTTTTTCATAATTACTCAGCAAGTCATTTGCCTTATTTAAAACACCACTTTTTTTGAAATAATCTGCCAAAATCTGTTTTTTCTCAACAATATCCACTGATTTTATTTGATTTTGTAATTTTTCCCAATTTTCTCTATCATGTCCAAACGCTATACTTGATAGGACTGTTTTTTTTCTTCTTTTAATATCAGAATTTGTTCCTTTTCCCATATTTCCTTTTGATGTCAAAATTTCTAATATATCATCCTGCATTTGAAAGATTATTCCTAAATTTTCACCTAATTCTTTAAGACTTAATCTATATTCTAGAAATGTTTCATTAATGAATGCTGGAATTTCAAAACATAAAGAAAATAAAGATCCCGTTTTCTTTTTACTCATTAATAGATAATCATTTATTGTAGCATTTCTATTTTCAAATTCCATATCATACGCTTGTCCTTCACAAATCTCTAGAATAACTTCATTATATCTAACAAGGACTTCTAAAGTGTTAGTCTTTATTTTACTAATATAGATAGGTCCTAATGCTCCCAATCCATCTCCAGACAATATTGCATGGGCATTGTCCCATTTTTCATGAATCGTAGTTACATTATGCCTTAAAGTATCTTCATCCATTATATCATCATGAACTAATGTAAAATTATGTAACAGTTCTACACCCATGGCAGCATTCATAGTATCATTAGAATCATTTTCAAAAAGATCTCCCAAAAATTGCACAATAATTGGTCTTAATCTTTTTCCTTCAGACTGTATAATATGCTTAATGGGATCGTAAAGATAGGATGGGTCTTTTAAATCTTGAAGTTTATTCCATTCTTCAAGAAAATGTCTTCTATATTCTTCTATGCTTTTAATGTTCACTAAGTGTTTCTAATATTTTTTTAGTATGTTTATAACCATCTTCTGCAGAAGGTGCACCTGCCTGATAAACATTACAATTATCTGTTTTATTCATGATATCTGCCAATGGATAATCATTACCGCCTTCCATTGTTCTATCTCCTATAAAAATATATTGACTGGTAGGAAAATATTTTTTTACCTCGCTTAGTACTTGAGATTTATTCATTCCTTTTGGTGTAATATCAATCGATATTTGCCCTCCAATAACAGCTTCAATATCTTTCCAGGTTGCATTAATTTCTTCTGCAATAGAAGGTCTTTCGCCAACATTGTTATCATATTCAAAATAATCTTGCCGCTGTTCTAAAGAACAATCCCTTCCCACTATACTAAAATTCAGCATTGAACCTCTATCTTCAATATGGTTCCCTGCTTTAGTGGTATAATTGGTGTTTTCCAATTTTTCTTGTAGAAAATTAAGTAAATCCTCTGGTGGTTTAAATTCATGATTATACTTTTGATTACCGTTGATAAATAATTGATTCCCGCCGCAAGGAAACACGCCCGCAGCAAGATCTAATATATAATTGGGAACTTGTTCTCTTATTTTTTCTAGATTACTACCACTTACAAGATAAAAAGTGTTTTCTTTAGACCATTTTGAAAAAAATTCTTCAAAATCTTCCGTCATTTTTCTTCTTGAAGGTGTTAAAGTACCATCCACATCAAAAATATAAATCTTTTCCATAATTAGTTCTCCCCTTCTAGACTTGCAAA
>CAJWPX010000009.1 GCA_913045065.1 uncultured Fidelibacterota bacterium
GAAACTAATAATTAATAGCATAATAAAAAATCTAATCTTCTCCTACAAAGAGTTTACTATTTAGAATAAAACATTAACCAAAGAAGTAACATCTGAAAAAATATGTTTTAAGATAACAGATATCGTTTCGGCCTTGAACAAAAATAATTCATATAATAGGAATACTCTAACAACAATAGTTGAGGACGTAAGTTCTGTAAATAAGAACCAAACTAGTGAATATGGTAACATAATAAGAAAAAGAGGAACCCAACCTACAGCACCAATACTCAAACAGATAATAGCAAATATTACTATATAACCATTCTCTAGAAATTTTTTACTATTATTTAGAGATTCTTTGCTAAAAATTTTCATTAGTCCATTTAGTCGGCTGGAGCTTTTTCTGCAACTTCTTCTTCAATAACTTCAAAATCAGCGTCTTCTATTTTTTTATCATCTTTTACCTTACCAGTATCCTGTTTTGAATCTGGTTGAGGTGCATCACCTGCATCTTTAGAAGATTGATACATACTGGAAGCTTTTGTATTCCAAACAGAATTTAAATTCTCAATTCCTGCTTTAATATCATCAACATTGGTTGAAGTATTGGCTTCTTTTAGCTTATCTAATGCATCATTTAGATCTTTTTTATCGTCATCGGTTAATTTATCATCAAGTTCTTTCATTTGTTTTTCTGTTTGATAAATCAACTGTTCTGCTTGATTTTTTGTGTCAATCTGATCTCTTTTTTCTTTGTCTTCTGATTCATGTTTTTTAGCATCATTGACCATTTTCTCAATTTCTTGATCAGATAAACCACTTGAAGCTTCGATTCTAATACTTTGCTCTTTTGCAGAAGCTTTATCAACCGCTTTGACATTTAAAATACCATCAGCATCCATATCAAATGATACTTCAATCTGAGGTATACCTCGTGGAGATGGAGGAATTCCATCTAAGTGAAAACGTCCAATAGTTTTATTATCAACAGCCATCTGTCTTTCACCTTGAGTAACAATAATTTCTACAGTTGTTTGATTGTCTGCTGCGGTACTAAATATCTGAGATTTCTGTGTTGGTATAGTTGTATTCTTTTGAATCAATCCTGTAGAAACACCTCCGAGTGTTTCAATCCCTAGCGTCAAAGGAGTCACATCAAGCAATAACACATCATCTACATCACCAGCAAGAACTCCTGCCTGAATTGCAGCTCCTAGTGCAACTACTTCATCTGGATTAACACTTTGATTCGGATCTTTTCCAAAAATCTTTTTTACTTGATCTTGAATACAAGGAATTCTTGTTGATCCACCAACCAATATTACTTCATTAATATCTTTTGCAGTTAACTTTGCATCTTTTAATGCTTGCTTACAAGGACCGACTACTCTTTCAACAAGGTCTGCAACTAACTTCTCGAAATTTGCCCTAGTTAAAGTCGTATTTAAATGTTTAGGTCCAGAAGAATCAGCAGTAATAAATGGTAAATTAATTTCTGTCTGTTTTGAGGATGATAGCTCTTTCTTTGCATTCTCTGCTGCATCTTTTAAACGCTGTAAAGCCATTGGATCTTTACGTAAATCAATGCCTTCATTCTTTTTAAAATCATCAGCTAACCAATCAACAACCTTCTGGTCAAAATCATCTCCACCTAATCTACCGTCACCATTACTAGCGTTTACTTCTATTGATTGTCCATCATCATTAACAATATCTAAGATAGAAATATCAAATGTACCTCCACCCAAATCAAATACAGCTATTTTCTCGTCTTTCTTTTTATCAAGACCATAAGCCAATGATGCGGCTGTAGGTTCATTAATAATTCTTTTCACATTCAAACCAGCAATCTTTCCTGCATCTTTAGTAGCTTTTCTTTGGGAATCATTAAAGTAAGCAGGAACAGTAATAACAGCATCTGTTACATCTGTTCCTAAATGTTGTTCAGCCATTTGTTTCATCTTCTGTAGAACCATGGCACTAATTTCTTGTGGTCGATATTCTTTGCTATTTGCATTTACAAGAACTTTCTTGCCTTTGACTGCTACTTTATAAGATACTTCTTTTGTATCTTGTTCTATCTCAGCAGGCGTTCTACCCATAAATCTTTTAATTGAATAAATAGTATTAGTTGGATTTGTAACAGCTTGTCGTTTTGCTGGCTCTCCAATCAAACGATCACCTTCTTTTGTGAATGCCACTACGGAAGGGGTCGTTCTTCCTCCTTCAGGACTTGTAATAATAGTTGGCTCTCCACCTTCCATCACAGATACACACGAATTTGTTGTACCTAAGTCTATTCCAATAATTTTTTTCATAATTTCTCCTAAAATTTAATTTTCAATATTATTGTTGCAAAGATTGTGCCAATAAGATATATGTGTCATATTGATATAAAAATATGACAATATGGCACTAAATTAAGGTAATTTACAGATTTAGAAGCTTACCGTCAGACAATTCCATCTTTTGGTGGCCTATATTAAAAACTTTAGTATCATGGGTAGCAATTACAAAAGTTAATCCAAAATCTTTGTTTAATTTTTTAAACAAATTGATCAATTTTGTAGCATTATTTGAATCTAAATTCCCAGTTGGTTCATCTGCTATGATAATTGAAGGTTTATTAATTACAGCCCTCATTACAGATACTCTTTGTTTTTCTCCACCAGATAAATCTAACGGAAATGAATTTTTTTTGTTTGACAATCCAAAATACTTGAAAAGTGTATCTAAGAAATCTTGATCAACCTTCTTATCTGAAATAAGCGCTGGAACAGAAATATTTTCAACAACATTTAGCTCTGGTATGAGATTATGGAACTGGAAAATAAATCCAATATGATTATTACGAATATCGGAAAAATCGTCACAATCGTTCAAATTAATATCATTAATAAGAATATCCCCACTATCTGGGTTATCTAAAGTACCTAATAAGCTTAACAAAGTTGATTTTCCTGATCCAGAAGGACCTTTTATGGTTAGAATAGAACCTTTTTTAACACCGAATGAAATGCCTTTCAATACTTCTAGCTTAACACCTCCATCATCATAAGACTTTTTAATATTTTTGACTGATAATATCATATGTTTTTATTAATTAAAATTATAGGATTTATTTTTTTCATAATCATCAAAGGCAAAGATGCGAATATTCCAACAATTATTATTGAAAATGATATTAATAAAGAAATTTCTTTAAAACCAATCTTCATTGGAAGCTTCTCCACAAGATAAAACTCTGGATTTAACATGATAAATCCAAATTGGTTCTGTAAAATAATAAGTAATGAGGATAATAGTACTCCTCCAATAATGGCAGTAAGTGATAAGAGATAGCCATAAGTAAGAAAAACCATAGATATTTTTCTTTCTGTCATTCCAAAAGCATTTAGAATAGCCATTTCTCGTGTTTTCTTTGTTAAAATTTGTACAATGGAAGATGATAAATTAAATGAAGCAACTATAATAATTAGAAATAATGTAAAAAAAGTAATTTTCTTTTCAATTTCTGTCGCGTCAAAGAGTTGTTTATTTCTATCTTTCCACGAAATTAGTTTATCTTCAGAATATTTTCCTGATAGACTTTCAATATTCCCCAATATTTCAATTCCAGTAAATTCATTAGGAAGATTATTTTTATCAAAGGAATTAAAAGCAAGAAATTCATCAGATCGTAATATTCTGTTATTATAAATATCTTTTACAAATAATTTTTTATGAGGAATAATAGTTACATTGTTTACAGCAAGGTTGGTATCATATATTGAAATTGAATCACCAATATTTATACTCATTTTTTCAGCTAAAGATTTACCAATAATGATATCGCTATTGCCTAAAGAATTACTATTTAATCTATCTAAATCATAAAAATTATCAATTTGATCTGTAAATACTGTCTTCAATTTTATTAATGATTGCTTGTTTCCTTTTAAAACAAAGAATTCTTCTTGAGAAAACGGAGAATATTTAAAATCACTATCAATATTTCTCACAGAATCTTCATTGGTATCTAAAAGAATATAATCCCCATATAGTTTCTTTGTTTCATCCCCCAATACATTTTGAAATCCATTTAAAACAGCAATAGATAACACAATGGAAGCTGCTCCAATAAACAAGCCCAAGAATGAAACAATATTTATCATTCCTCCTTGAAATAAATTTCTAGAAATCAAAAATCTTTTGGCTATTAAAAATACTACATTCATTAGTTTTTAAGAATTTTTGAAGGGTTAATAGATAAAATTTGAAGCAAAGCTATCGATGAAAAAACAATACTTGAAATTATACTGATAGCAAGAATGTACAAAGAATTTTTCATGCTAAATAACATAGGTAAATAACTAACAAAATAAATATTTTCTGAGAGTGAAATAATATGAAATTTTTCTTGAAGAAGAACAACAATAAAAGATAGCAAAATACCTAATATCGAACCAATAATTGCTAATACTACACCTTGAATTGTAAATAGAAATAATAATCTTTTATTTGACATTCCATATGTTTTCATAATTGCTAGATTAAATCTTTTCTCATAGAAGAGAATATTAATTGAACTCATTAGATTGAAATAAGATACTAACGCAATTAAACTGAAGATAAATATAATTGGCCATTTCTGAGTATTAATCCACCTAAAAAGCTCACTGTGTCTATCTTTAAGATTAATTTGATAAAATGGCAAATCTAATTCTTGAATATTAAGAGATTGATCAAATATCATCCAACCACTGATATGGTCATTAACGTTGAAATAAGATTGAACTACTTCTATTGGCATAAAAATCAGTCTTGAATCGTAATCATAGATACCAGAAGAATAAATATCTTTAACTTTTAGAAATAAAAATCTTTCCTTGTTGACGATTGATTGGTTTGCCAGTGGATTCAATAGAATGAGAGGATCACCTTTTTGTATTTTCATCTTACTAGCTAATTCATTTCCGATAATAACATCATTATTAGAAAGTTGATTCTGGTTAGTATGTTTAAAAAGAGTAAAATGATTTAGATTGTCTGCTTGTACACCATATATAATAACATTATTGCTACTTGCTTTAGATTTTATAATAGCAGGCCTTTCAATATATTCAAAAATAAGGGATTTGTCCTCTTGGACTATATCAGATAATGGTATTTCTGATTTGTCAAAAGTAGTTTGAAATAAATTATTGATTGTAGAATAGCCATTTATACTTGATAATTTTTCAAAAATCTTATTCTCGAAACCTGACACTGAACTCAATACTATATTTAGAGATGCAATACCAATAGATAGACTAATAATTGAAACAAGGTTTGTTATTCTGAAAAAAAAATTACTTTGTCTTGAGAAGAATAATCTTTTTAAAACAAGAAATATAAAATTCATTTTAATGATTTAAGTGTTGGGAAAAGAATGGCATCTCTGATCCATCTTGTATCAATAAATAACATGGCCAAACGATCAATTCCAATACCAACACCCGCTGTAGGAGGCATTCCTGTCTCAATAGCTTCTAAGAAATTTTCATCAACTGGAAAAGCATTTTCATCTCCATCTTCTCTTTTCTTTGATTGGTCTTCAAATCTATTCCTCTGATCTATTGGATCATTAAGCTCAGAAAAACCATTAGCAAATTCCATTCCCGCAATAAATAATTCAAATCTTTCCGTAAAATTTTTATCACCATCTCTATTAATTTTAGCTAATGGAGATATCTCTACAGGATGATTAATAACATAAGTTGGATTAATCAAATTAGGTTCAATTTTTCTTCTCATTATTTCATCAATCATTTTAGCTAAACCATCGCTTTTTTTAACTTTCAAATCTAATTTTTTACATAGATTGAGTACTGCCTTTATATCACTTAAATCTACAGATTCACCAGTATGTTCCTGGATTAATTCATCCATTGATTTTCTTGCAAATTTCTTGGAAAGATTAATCTTATGTCCATCCCAAGAGATTGTTTTCATATCTAAGTCATTTGCCACTTTTTTAAACATTTTTTCAACAAAATCCATCATAAAATTATAATCAGCATATGCTTGATAGAATTCCAACATAGTAAATTCAGGATTATGGCTACGATCAATACCTTCATTTCTGAAATCTTTTGACATTTCATAAACTTTTTCAAATCCACCAACAATTAATTGTTTCAGATAAAGTTCGGTTGCAATTCTTAAATAAAATTCTTGATCTAAAGCATTGTGAAATGTTTTAAAGGGTTTTGCATTTGCTCCTCCATACACAGGTTGCAATACTGGTGTTTCTACTTCTATGTAACCATTTGTGTTTAAGAATTCTCTAATTGAATTAACAATCTTAAATCGTTTAACATAATTTTCTTTTGTTTCTGGATTAATAATTAAGTCTAAATAGCGCTTTCTATATCGAAATTCTTTGTCAGAAACAAAATTATATTTCTCTCCATCTTTTTCTTTTACATCAGGTATTGGTCTCAAATTTTTGCTTAAGAGAGTTAATGTCTTCACTTTCACTGTAACAGCACCCGTTTTGGTAATAAAAACTTTTCCACTAACCCCAATGTAATCTCCAATATCTATTAATTTGAAAAGATTGTAACTATCTTCACCGACATCATCTTTGGCTATATACAATTGCACTCTTCCTGATTCATCTTGAATATTTGTAAAGGCAGCTTTTCCCATATTTCGCAATGACATTACTCTACCTGCAACAGAAACTTTTTTATCAACGATATCTTCGGTTACTTGGCTTGTAGTATGGCTACATTTAAATTCATATGGATAGGGATTTACACCTAAATCGCGGATTTTCTTTAACTTTTCTAGACGACTTTCTATAATTTGTTCTAAACTTTTATTTTCCATCGCTCAATAAACTTATTTCTTTTTTTCCATTTTATCTAACAAATAACTATATATAAAGTCATCAATATTTCCATCCATAACACTTTTTACATTTCCAACTTCAAACTTTGTTCTATGATCTTTTACCATATTGTAGGGATGAAAAACATAAGACCGAATTTGATTCCCCCAAGCAATGTCTTTCTTATTATCTTCTAATAATTTTTTTGATTCCAAATTTTTTTCAATCTCTCTTTGATAAAGCTTTGATTTCAATACTTTTAGTGCTTGTTCTTTATTCTTGTGCTGAGATCGCTGACTTTGGCATTGAGTAACGATACCTGTTGGTATGTGTGTAATCCTAATAGCAGAATCCGTTTTATTGACATGTTGTCCTCCTGCACCACTTGCTCGAAATGTATCAATCCTTAAATCTTTCTGATTCACTTCTATGTTAACAACTTCATCAGCTAAAGGATAAACAAAAACAGAAGCAAATGAGGTGTGTCTTCTACTATTGGAATCAAAAGGAGAAATTCGAACTAACCTATGAATTCCAACTTCTGACTGAAGAAGCCCATATGCATAACTACCAACAACTTCAATTGTACAATCCTTAATACCAGCTTCATCTCCTGACTGGAAGTCGATAGTATTAAATTTAAAGTCTTTAGATTCCCCCCACATAGAATACATTCTGTATAACATCTGTGCCCAATCTTGACTTTCTGTCCCACCAGCACCTGGATGAATTGAAATAATTGCATCCTTAGAATCATTTTTTCCATTGAGAATTAACTTTAATTCAAATTCTTTAATTAGTTTCGAGAAATTTTTTAATTCTATTTTAAACTCAGATTCACTAACCTGATTATCATTCAAGAAATCGTACAAGACTTCAATATCGCTTGATTTTTGAATTAATTCTTTTCTTAATTCTATATCTTTTTCAGACATAGATATTTCTTTCATCAGAGATGCTGTTTTTTGATTATCTTTCCAGAGAGAAGGATCTGATGTTTTTTCTTTTAGTTCAGCAAGAGAAGTTTCTTTGCCTTCAAGGTCAAAGATACCTCCTAATCTGATTAAATTTTTCTAGTAGAGAATTATATTTTTCTTTTAAATCCATACACTTATTAGAAAACCTATTGTTAATAAAATTCCAGTTAAAAAATGTATCCCAATTGTTGAAACATTCACAATTAATAATTCGTATGGAAGCTGTTCAATGTTAGCATCTTCTTTTTCCCATTCATTTAACCAGCTCCTACCTTTCTTTGATGCAAAATAAAAGAGGAAAATTGGCAATAATGCTATTGATGCTACCGGATTTTTTGTTATAGAACCAAATGCAATGATTGCAAAAGCTATAATCATAGAATATTCCCAAACCTTGAATGGAATTCTATAATTAGCTTTTTCACCTGGTCCTGCAAGCCTAACAACCCAACTATTTTTGTTGGTTGCTTTATCAGCATTATAATCTTGGAAACAATTAATAAATAAAACCAAAGCAATAAATATCCCAACTGGAATCGAAAATAGTAATGTAGTAAATAAATCGACAGACTGATTCTGCATATATGCAGCACCATAAACCATTACAGGTCCAAATCCTAAAAATACAGCAATATCACCTAGACCATTATAAGATAATCTCAAGAATCCTGTATACATTACACCTAAAAAGATTCCAATTAATCCCAAAGACATTAAAGGTGATAGCTCAAAATAAGCACCATGTAAATTATAGTTTAATTTTAGTCCAATTATAATTGTTGCAACAAAAAATCCTATAGAAAGAAGCAAGACATTTGCAGGAGTCATCAAACCTGATTGAATAACTCTAGAGCCACCATTAAAAGGACTAAATAATTTATTGGTTTCATCATTTCTAGATGTATGATCAAAATAATCGTTCATTACATTGGTACCACAATGAGCAAAAATAGCTCCAAAAAATGTTAGCCAGAAAATATTCCAATTAAATTCATTAAACTCCCAATAAGCAATAGATGAGCCGAGTAAAATAGGAGCAATTGTCGCTGTTAAAAAAGGAGCTCTTATAACTGTGATAAAGTATTTGATCTTACGAGTTAGAGATCCAATAATCTGAGACAATAAACTTGGTTTATTATCTGGAAGCTCCATCCATTCAAATTGTTTCTCAGCATAAAAATCAACATATTTTATTACGGTTGGTTTAATCTTGTAATAACCAACAACATCATTTTCGATAAGAAATTCATCATTCATATAATTTTCAAATGCTTTTGTAACATTTAAAATTAATTGTTTAGCTTTTTCTTTTTCATGGTTATCTGTAATCTTCTCTGCAAATCCATCAATTTGAAGTTCTTTAATTCCATCTTCATTTTCCGGTCTAATAACACATTGAACATGAGGATTAAAAGCAATTTGAGTTGCTTTTCTACTTGGATTGAATGTAAAGAAATATATGTTTAAACCATCATTAGCAAAATAAACATTAGCTGCTGAAGAATTCCCTGAAACACTTGTTGCCAGTGTAAGGAAATCAGAACGATTCATTAGATCTAATATTTTATCTTTTAGAATAACTACCCCTCTTCTATGCTAATTAACTTATTTTTTAGGAGAACATTTAATTCATCTAAATTAAGAGAAGAGCTTATAAAATGTCCATCTTCGGCAACAGAAATTTTTCCAGTTTCTTCAGATATTACAATTGCTAGTGCATCACTTTCTTCAGAAATACCCAAGGCAGCCCTATGTCGAGTACCCATTTCGGGGTTAAGTGTTTTACTTTCAGTTAACGGCAATATACATGCAGCTGCTTCAATAATATTGCTATGAATAATAACAGCACCATCATGTAATAAAGAAGATGGATTAAAAATAGACATAATTAATTCAGGACTGAAGACCGATCCCATCTTTACTCCATCATTACTAACAGTTTTTAATGAATTTTCTCTTTCAAGAACAATAATTGCTCCCCATTTATGTTTGCGAATTTCACCGACACATGTAACAATTTCATCTTCAATAGAAATTCCTTCAATCTGAAATAATCTTCTAATAATTTTATTTTGTCCAAGAGAAGTTAATAGCCTTCTAATTTCTGGTTGGAATAAAATAACAAAAACTACTACCCAAACTGCTTGAAATAAATTAAGTAACCAAGATGTAGCTCTAAAACCAAGTATATTTACCACAAAACCAGCAAAAAACAAAATTAGCAGACCGATCAACATTTGTCCACCTCTTGTTCCTCTGAAATAACTATAAGAATAAGAAAAGATAAAAGTTACCAAAGCCAAATCAAGCAAATCAGTAAGCGTAAATTTTAGAAAACCTATTTCAAATAAATTCATAATATATAATTTAGGTATTTAAACCATTTGAGTTAAAAATTTTATTTGCAATCGTTAGAGACCTTTTTGTCTCTTTTACATTATGTACTCGAAAAATTTTACATCCTTTTGCAAATGCAACGGTGTTAGAAACAATAGTTCCTTGTAGTCTACCATTTTCACCAACATCTAATGTTTTACCAATAAATGATTTATTAGAAGCTCCAATCAATAATGGATAATCAAGTGAAGTTAACTCTTCTAACTGATTAATAATTTCAAAATTATGTTCAATAGTCTTACCAAAACCTATTCCTGGATCTAATATAATATTATTTTTGTCGATATTATTATTAGTTGCATAATTTGCTCTCTCTAAAAGATGTGATTTGATTTCTGAAATCAAATTATCATATTTAGGATCTTCTTGCATTGCTTTTGGGTTTCCTTTGATATGCATCAGTATAATTGGACAATTAAATTCTTTAACAACATTAATCATCTTATCATCAAACAGCATTCCGCTAATATCATTAATAACATTTGCACCAACAATACAAGATTCTCTTGCTACATATGATTTAGTAGTATCAATAGAAATAACTATATCTGTTTTATTACGTAATTTTTCAATTACTGGCAATACTCTCGAAAGTTCATCTTTTACAGATACTGGATCAGAAAATGGCCTAGTAGATTCTCCGCCTATATCAATTATATCAGCACCTTCTTCAATCATTAATAAAGCATGATCAATCGCTTTCTGTGTATCATAATACAAACCTCCATCACTAAAAGAATCAGGAGTCACATTGAGTATACCCATTATCAAAGGTTCTTTTTCTTTGGAAGCTAACCAATGGTTGAATTCAGAAATATTCACTAACTAATTTCTTTTTTTTGAGAGTTTTTTCCCTTTAACTAACAATTTAATATCTTTTTCATCAATCGTTTCGTGTTCTAAAAGTTCGCTAGCCATTAAATGTAGCAGGTCTATTTTTTCTTCTAGGATTTTACGAGAATCTTTTTGTGCATTTTTTATAATACGTACTACCTCACTATCAATGTCTTGAGCAGTTTTTTCACTATAGTCTCTATGTGATTGTATTTCTCTACCTAGAAAAATTTCTTCATTCTTTTTGCCGAATGACATTGGACCTAGCTTATCACTCATTCCCCATTCACAAACCATTTTTCTAGCAATACTTGTTGCTCTTTCAATATCATTTGACGCACCTGTCGTAATTTCATTAAAAATTATTTCTTCTGCAGATCTGCCTCCCATCATCACGGCAAGCCTACCTGTAATATATTTTTTTGAATATCCGTGTTTTTCATCTAAAGGTAGCTGCATAGTAACACCAAGAGCTCTTCCTCGAGGAATAATTGTTACTTTATGAACAGGATCTGCTTCAGGGGTAAAAATAGCAACAACAGCATGGCCAGATTCATGATAGGCAGTAATTTTCTTTTCATCTTCAGAAAGAATCATACTCTTTCTTTGAACACCCATAATAACTTTATCTTTTGCATCTTCAAAATCTTCATTATCAACACTTTTCTTTCTTTTCCTAGATGCAAGCAATGCTGCTTCATTAACAAGATTTGCTAAATCAGCTCCAACCATACCTGGTGTTCCTTTTGCAATATCGAGTAAATTGACTGATTTTGAATTAATTTTTATTGTCTTTGTATGTATTTTTAGAATATCGTGTCTTCCATTTAAATCAGGAATATCCACAACAACTTGTCGATCAAATCTTCCTGGTCTTAACAATGCAGAATCAAGAACATCAGGTCTATTTGTAGCAGCCATTACAATTACATTGTGATTATTTTCAAAACCATCCAACTCTACTAGAAGTTGGTTTAATGTTTGTTCTCTCTCATCATGTCCTCCACCTAATCCAGCACCTCTTTGTCTTCCTACAGCATCCAATTCATCTATAAATATAATTGAAGGAGCATGTTCCTTTGCTTGCTTAAACAGATCTCTTACTCTTGAAGCACCAACTCCTACAAACATTTCAACAAATTCAGCTCCACTAATACTTAGAAATGGAACACTTGCTTCTCCAGCAACAGCTCTAGCTAATAAAGTTTTACCAGTTCCAGGAGGACCAACTAATAAAACACCTTTTGGTATTTTTCCTCCAAGTTTTTGGAATTTCTTAGGACTTTTAAGATATAGAATTACTTCTTCTAATTCTTCTTTTGCTTCTACACAACCAGCAACATCTAGAAATTTAACTTTTGGAAGATTTGAAGAAAACATTTTGGCTTTACTTTTACCAAAACTGAATACATTGTTCATACCACTATTTGTGTTTTGCATTCTTCTAATCATGAATATCCAAAATCCGATCAAAAGTAACCAAGGTGCAAATCCTAATAACCAGCTAGTCCAATTAATGGATTCTCCCTCGAAATTGTACTCAATACCAACACCATCCCATAATTCTATCTGTTCAGAATAATCCGATGGCAAGTACACAACAAATTTTGTTCTTTCCTCGAATATTGCACCATTCTTATTTGTAAGCGTAGCACTCTCTCTTAGAGTTCCATGAAATGAATTATCTTGTTCAATAGTTGCTTTTTCTATTTTCTCACTTGATAGGAGTTCTTGATAGGAGTTATAAGAAATCTCAACTTCATTATCCATATCGTTAGGTAAAATAGATAACGCAAAAATTACAAAGAAAAGAATTGCCATCCATATTAATGGGCTAGACTTGCTCGGTTGCTGTTTAGGCTTCAAATCTTTTTTTGTTCTTTTTTTCGTTTTTGGCATAGGGCACAAATTTAATAAAAATGGCTATTAAAGAAACTATTTCCTCAAGAAATTCAATTTAGCAATTACCTTGCTATTTTTGGTTAATCGATAATTATTATTTATTCTCTCTCCTGCAACCCAAATAATATCATTATCATTACAGACTGCTAATATTTCTGATTTCTTTATTAAAGATATCTTATTATCAGTTAAATAATCATTAACTTTTTTTGTTCCATCCATTCCTAAAGGACTGAATTTATCATCTCTATTGATACTTCTTAATACTAATGGACTTTTAAAGTTTGTTGCGTCTACATATTCAATATTAGAATTATTAGAAAAATTTTTAGGTTTTTTGTCATAATTCCAACAAAAATAGAAATTATCATTCTCTACTGCTCTTCCTTCCTTTACTTCACAATATACATCATCTTTTGCCATATCTGAGGTAAGAACAATGAATTCCCTATCAATTGTAATAAGAAAATCATTAATAATTTTAGTACTACCAATCACTTGTTTATTTAAGAAGAATTTTAGTTCTCTAAGTAAATTTTTGGAAAAATAGAACTTTCTTTTTTCTGACGCTATTGTTCTTAGAATATTGATTTTCATTAAAAAAGGAAGTTTGAGAAAATATTCCTTTTGTATATAAATTGTTTTTTCATTTATCTTAACATAATTAGAATTAATAAATTCTTTTGTTGAAAAATCAAGCAAATCATTCACATCACTAATTTTATCTTCTAAATCTTTGAAAGAACTATTCAGATTTGGTTTAATTTCTTCCAATAAAGGAATTACTTTTTTTCTCAAAAAATTTCTTGTGAAAGATAGGTCGTTGTTTGTTGGGTCTAAACCATAATTAACCTTATGTTTTTTGGCATATAGCTCAATCTCTTTTTTCGAAACGTCAATCATCGGTCTAAATACTAAATCATTCAGAGTTTTAATACCCATTATTGATTCAAGACTAGATGAATTCAGAATTCTCATTAAAGCTGTCTCTACTTGATCATCAAAATGATGTGCAGTAAGAATATAATCTGCATCAATTTTTTTTCGTATTTTTTCTAGTTCATTGTATCTTTTCTTCCTTAATTGTGATTCCACATTATTTTTCAATAATCTCTTTTTAAGTACAATATTAAAATGTTCGAGATTATTTTTATTGCAATATTCAGACACAATCTGCGACATTTTTAGACTCTTAGCATGGTAGTTATGATTTATGTGACAAACGGACAATCTACAATCTAGTTGAGATTTATTTCTATTGAAAAAATCTAACATAACCATTGAATCCACCCCACCTGAAACAGCCAATAAAAGGTGTAAATGATTATTTTTTGAGGATAATTCCTTAGTTTTATTAATAATCTTATTCTTCATTTCTTAAAAAAGGATTATACTTTAATTCTTCATACAAAGTTGTTTCTTCTCTGTGTCCAGGAAGAAGCTTACAGTCCTGTTTAAAAGAATTTACAAAAAAACTAAGCGATTGTTTCATATCAATAGAATTACCAAGAGGTAAATCCGTCCTACCAATTGAACCTTTGAAAATTAGATCTCCACAAAAAACCAAATCTTCTATCACAAAACTAACACTTCCTGGAGAATGCCCAGGATTAAATATAATTGAGAAGTTAAAATTACTTATTTGGAGATTCTTCTGATCAATTTTAATCCAATGAGATACATTGGGTTTTTTTATGACATCACTCATTCCCCAATAATCTACAGCTCTGTGAAAATTCTCAGCGATAAGTTTTTCATTCTCGCATACATATGAATCGATATTATACTTATCAATAAAATTAGAAGCACTTGCAATGTGATCGATATGAGCATGAGTTGCCAAGATTGCTAAAGGTTTTAAATTATTTGACAGAATAAAGGAATCGATCAGTTTAAAACCATATCCAGGATCAATTATAATACATTCTTTATCTTCATTATAAAGTATATAAGTATTTTCTTCTAAAAGTTCTGTGACAATTCTTTTATATTGGAACATTAGACTCTATCAAAGAAGAAATTAGATAAAGAATTGATTTTATCTTGGTAAGAATGCGGATTTAGAAATCTTACAGTAGCAGCAATGCTTGATAGAATAGAATTCCCATCTTGAGGGGTAAAACAAAATCCTGTCACTTCATTCCCATTTTTGACATTAATAGAATCTTCAACGACAACTGTTTGATTTAAAATTCTTCCATATTGGCCTTGATCCCTACCAAACGAAAAAACTGTATTTGCTGAATGATGCTCTGTTAATGCTACTCTTTTATCCTGTTTAAGTAATTCTAAAACTTTTTCTTTATCGGTTATTTCTTTCAACTCAAGATTAAACCAAACAACATGCATATACTGACTATTTACCTTTAAAGCAGAAGAAAAAAGATTTAAATCAAGGTTCATTGTTTTAAATAACTCTGCTGCATCTCTTGCATGATGGGTACCATAAGTATTATCACTATGATCATTAATTGTAGGAGCAGGAACAAAGCTTGAAGTTTGGCTAATATCATTACTTCTTCTAATGCATACAAATTTCCCACTTAAAAGATTATCTGGGGCAATACTTAAAGCTATTGTATTAACTAGGCACGCAAGATTATGAGTATTGCATGAAACAATTTGTAAAAATTGATCTTCTTTTGTAATTACATGATCATTAATTCCTCTTGCATATTTTTTTCCAAAGTTATTTTCACTGCCTTGCGCAAGAAAACCTTTTACTTTATCGGCATATTTTTCATAGAACTTTTTTTTATTGGAATGGCCAAATCCTTTAGGGGTACAATCAATCACTACAGAAGATCTTGCAATAGCTTCTTCCATAGTAAACTCAGGCTCTAAGCCAATTGCTTTAAAATCATCAATTCTATCTTCAAGAACTGATAGTCTTGCTCCTTTTTTTATCAAGTTTTGTACTTTTGGTTTATCACTTGTTAAAGGAGTATGCTTGTGAAATGTTATTTCATCAATCCCAAGATTACTTTTTTGCTCACATAAGATTCCAATTAGTGGTTCACCAATTGTTCCAGTACCTACTATATGTACAATTTTTCTTTCCATTTCTTTTTTAAAACTCCCCTTTAGTTAGTCTATTTTTTTTAATGCCTTAACATTTAGAATAAACCAAGCAACAATTGCAAAAAATACAACAAATAGTGCTCCCAAAAAATAGTTCAAATAATTAAACATAATTGTCCTTCTTATCTTTAGAATATAAAACTCTTATTTTGAAAAATAACATAGTAAAAAAAAGATTTGTAAAAGCAAATAAAGAAAATAAAAAAGGAGCTAAAATACCTGAAGGTTGTTTTGACATTCCCATTTGAGGATGAGATTGAATTTCCGCAGCCCAAAAATTAACCGAAGCAAAAATTATAGGAATATCTAGAAATGCTATAATACCAACAATAGCACATATTAGTGCTACTCTCTGTCTATATAGGCCAACATTTCTTAAGATAAAATACCCTACATAAATAAGAAATAGAATTAGGGTTGTTATCAATCTTGGTTCCCACACCCAAGGTTTACCCCAAATAGGAGTTGCCCAAATAGGACCGGTTATCAACACTAAACCGGTAAATAATGTGCCAATTTCAGCCGCTGCATGACCTATTCTATCATATTTAAGATTTCTAGAACCAAGATATGACACGCCTGAAAGCATCACAAAAAAATAAGATAAAAAACCAACCCATGCTAAAGGCACGTGTAAATAGAATATTTTTTGTGCCCACTCTTGATCAGGTACCATTGGAGTAAAAGAAATAATCCAAACCAAATTGAAGGCCATTAAAACTATAGATAATATAAATAAAGCTAAGTTCATCAGTATTTAACTAGTTTATCAAAAACATTGATACCAAAAATAATTGAAACAAGTGCAAAAGTTAATAACAAGAAACCTGATTCGTTATATAAAGATATTCTTTCATCCAAAATAGTAAGAATAAATACATTAGATGAATGAATAAGAATAGGAACAATGAGAGGAAACAGAATTAAAGGAAATAAGAAACTTCTAATATTGCTCAGACTAGTAATTAAATAGACCAATATTCCTAGACTAAGTAGTCCTACATTCGATAACAAACAGAGAACTAAAATTTTAAAAGCTAATACCATTGTTATTGTTTCAGAAATTAAGATATAGCCCAGCAGAAGAAAGGTTTCTATTCCAAGCAATATAAATGAAAATGCAATTACTTTAGCTAGAAATATCATAAACTTTTCTACTGGAGACGAATAAATTAAATCATAAATACCATATTCTTTTTCTCTTATAAAAGAATTTTCAATCAACTTAATGGAAACTAAAGATACGATAATCCAGAAAAATGCAGACAGAATAGTAACATCATGTAATTTTGATGGTGGAAGAGCAAAAAACATAATTGCCAAGCATGAAAAAGAAAAGAAAGTCATATAAAACAAATTATTAGATGATTTTCTCTCAAAGAAAAATTCATTTTTAATTAGATTAATCATCATAATAAATTTTTCCATCTTTTATACTCATTGATTTGTCACATATATCAGAGATACTTGAAAAATTATGAGTTGAAAACAAGATAGTTTTATTCTGAGTTTTTAGGTTTAAAAAAATTGTTTGAAAAACAGAGACACCTTTATCATCTAAGTTGGAAAATGGTTCATCAATGAATAAATATTTCCAATCAAGATTTAATGCAATTAATAACTTGTTACGTTGAAGATTCCCTGCTGAGAAATATTTCAAAGGAACTGATTGCATATTTTCTAATCCTAAAATTGTAATAAATTTATCATACTTATTTAAATTAATTTTTTGATTATAAATAGATAAAATACACCTGAGATTTTCTTTAATATTTAAATCTCCAAAGATATTTGGTTTATCATTAATAAAAATAAACTGATTATTGTTATAATTAATCTCACCATTATCAATATTGATGATATTAGCTAAGCACTTCAACATAGTCGTCTTTCCAGATCCATTTTCACCTAATAGTGCAATAATCTCTCCCTCTTTAAATTTGCAGGAAACATTATCAATAACACAGAGACTTGAAAAAGATTTGCTAAGATTTTTTACTTCTAACATTATTTCATTTTTTTAATATTGGATAGAAAACATACAAAACAATTATCAAACAAAATGAGAAAATAAAAATTTGGTTAAATAGTTCCATAATCTCTCCTTGAAGATGGCCAGAATGCAAATAAAGCTCCAAATATTATCACGATACCTCCAATCCACACCCAATTAACAAGAGGATTAATCATAATTTTAAAATATGCCTCATTTTTTTGAGCATCATATGATGAAAATATAGAATAAATATCTTTACTCATTGTACGATAAATATCTAGTTCACTATGAGGTTGACGTTTTTC
>CAJWPX010000010.1 GCA_913045065.1 uncultured Fidelibacterota bacterium
ATATAGCATAGTAAAAAAACCAAATAAAAAATCGAATCTTATTATTAAGTTCTATGCAATGAATTATCCCAGAATCTTGTTATTAGGTGTTGTTTTAAACGTTTCGTATGCTCAAACTGTAGATAATCTAATGTCAGAGAAAAAAGCAGAATTAAGTGATATGCAGTATTATGTGACACAAGAATGTGGAACAGAACCAGCATTTAATAATGAATATTGGAATAATAAAGAACCTGGTATTTATGTTGATATTGTGTCAGGAGAAGCATTGTTTTCTTCTCAACACAAATATGATTCTAAAACAGGATGGCCTTCTTTTTATCAAACTATTAACAAAAAGAACCTAAAATTTGAACAGGATTATCAACTACTTGTTCCTCGAACAGAGGTCAAGGCAAAAAACAGTGATTCTCATTTAGGTCATATATTTGATGATGGTCCTGATCCAACAGGATTACGTTATTGTGTTAACTCTGCTGCATTAAAATTTATTCCTCTTAAGGATATGGAAAAAGAAGGTTATAGAGAGTACTTATCCCTCTTTAAGTAAGAGAATTTTATGCAAAAAGAGTCACGTCTAAAATCATTCCTTAATGATCCTGCGCGAGCATTATGGTCCATGGCACTTCCTATTATTGCGGGAATGATGGTTCAAACATTATTTAATGTTGTGGATATTATGTTTATTGGCTGGTTGGGAGCAGATGAAGTCACTGCCGTTGCTTTTGTGAGTCCACTTTTTTTCATTATTATCGGATTGACTGTTGGATTGGGAGCTGGTGTAACAGCATCTATCGCCCAATATATTGGTAAAAAAGATAAAAGAAATGCAGATAATTGTGCCGAACATGCTATTTTGTTAGGGATTGTTATTACCATATTATTGACCATATTAGGGGTCTATTTTGGAAGAGATTTACTAATATTATTAGGTGCATATGATCATATTCTTGATACTGCCCATTCGTATTTAAAAATATTGACTTTTGGAATAGGTGGGGTGGTATTTTCATTATTTTTTAGAGCTATTCTTGCTGGAGAAGGGGAAACGACAATTCCAATGATTATTGGTTTAGTTGGAACAATATCAAATGTTATATTGGACCCTATTTTTATCTTTTTGCTTGAATATGGTGTTGATGGTGCAGCAATTGCAACCGTTTTAAGTCAGGTGATCATGTTGGCGATGTATTTCACGGTTATTTTTGTCATGAAAAAAACATTCATTTCATTCAATTTTAGTCATTTTCGTTACACTCCGAATATACTAAATGTGATATTTAAGGTAGGAATTCCATCCTCATTGTCGATGTTAATTATTTCTTTTGGGCAAGCTGTACTTAATAAAATCTTGATTAACTATTCTTCTGAAACAGTAGCAGCATATCAAATTGTCTCTCGGATAGATATGCTATTATTTATGCCTTGTTTGGGGATTGCAATTGCACTAACGACAATTGTAGGTATGTTTTTTGGTGCCAAGGAATTTTCTAAACTAGTATGGGTAGTAAAATATGGGATTTCGAGGGCATTTATGATTACTATAGTGAATGTAGCTATCCTCTTTTTATCTGCAGAAATTATTTTACCAATTTTCACATCAAATCAAGAAGTTTTGTCTATTGGAATTACCTATCTAAAAATAATCGTACTGGTATATCCAGCAGTTGCAGTCAGTGTAATATGTGCTAGAATTTGTCAAGCATTTGGTCAAGGAATGCCGTTATTGGTGGTGACTACGATTAGGGTTTTAGTGATTACTGCTCCACTTGCTCTATATTTCTACCAAACAGGAAAACCTGTTGTTTGGGTATGGTATTCCCAGGTATTAGCAATTATAATAGCAACAGCAATTTCATTCCTATTTCTTCAATATTATCTTAGAAAATTTCATATTGTAGGAGACACTTCCAACTCTTAATTTTTGTATATGAAAGTATTTAAAAATATCAGTGAATTAGAAGCCAGTGTAGGTGAAGAACTTGGCGTTACTGAATGGCAAAAAATTACTCAGAAACAAATTAATGAGTTTGCAGAAGTAACTGGAGATCTTCAATGGATTCATACCAAGCCTATGAAGGCAAAACTTTTATCACCTTTCAAAACGACGATAGCACACGGATTCCTTGTTTTATCATTAGCTCCAAGAATGTTAGAGGATATCTATGCGGTGAAATCAGTAAAAATGGGCATTAATTATGGGCTCAACCATGTACGTTTCACTGCTCCTGTTCCAGTAAACAGCGAAGTGAGAGGGAAGGCGATTTTAAAGAGTTTCGAGAAAATGGATAACCAAAGAGGAAAAGGTGCACGTTTAATTGTATCTTTGACTTTTGAATTAAAAAATAGTGAAAAACCTGCATGTGTTGCAGAATTAGTTTTTCTTATTTACGAATAAAGGGGAAAAACAATTAATACATTATTCTTTGTACGCCATGGTCAGGCTTCATTTGGCGAAGATGACTATGATAATCTTAGCGATTTAGGTATTAAACAGTCTATTGAGCTTGGTAAAGCGCTTGCAAAACAGAAATTAAATTTTGATAAAGCAATTGTTGGTCCACTCAAACGCCATATACAAACTTTTGATGGAATTATAGAGGGATATAATGCTAACGAGAAGATTCCTTTTTCTATTGAAAATGGATTTGCTGAAAACCATTTAATGGAAGTAACCCAATATTTTGCACCAAAACTTCTACAATCTGACTCCAAATTAATTGATCTATATAAGAACTATGAAAATGATAATCAGGAAAAGAAGTTTTTTAAAATGTTTCAATATATCGCATTAAAATGGGCTAATTCAGAACTAGACTTGACCAACACAGATTTGGAATCCTATACAAATTTTAGATCTAGAGTGAAAAAATCATTAAATACAATCCAAAATTCTTTACCCGAATCTTCTAATATTTTAGTTGTAACATCTGGTGGGGTAATATCAGCGCTCTATGGAGAAGCAACACAGTGTAGTCCTCAAGATATACAGAAGCAAAATTTTGCTATTAAGAATGCTTCGATATCAGAGTTTTCTTGTACAACTGAAAGATTTACTTTAAAGACATTTAATGTTAGTTTTCTTTCTAAGGAATTAGAAACATATATTTAAGAAAGAAATGGCAATAACAGATAAAGAGTTTCAGCAAATCAAATCAACCATCAAAGACTTCATTAAAGAAGAAATGGTTAGTGAAGAAAAATTTGATGTTAAACATACTTTCAAAGAACAATTACCTTACCTAGAAGAAAAAAGAAATAAGGTTCGATCTTTGGGTTTATTCACTCCTCAAATTCCGAAGGAATATGGTGGTCTAGGATTAAGTTTACATCAATTAGGTCAAATTTATGAAATATTGGGCCATGCTTTCTATGGTTTATATGTTTTTAATTGTCAAGCGCCAGATGCTGGAAATATGGAAATATTAATGGATCATGGATCTGATTATCAAAAAGAAACATTTTTAAAACCTCTTCTTAATGGAGATATTAGAAGTTGTTTTTCAATGACGGAGCCTGAATTTGCGGGTTCTAATCCTACCATGATGGGAACAATTGCAAAAAAAGATGGAGAAAATTATGTTATTAATGGGCATAAATGGTTTACCTCCTCAGCCGATGGTGCGAGTTTTGCTATTGCTATGGTAGTTACAGACCCTGATAACCCTAATCCTTATCTTCGTGCTAGTCAAATTATTGTTCCAACCGATACCGAAGGATTTAAATTGATTAGAAATATTCCTGTGATGGGAGATGAAGGAGATGGCTGGAATGCACATGCTGAGATTCGATATGAAAATTGTATTGTTCCGGAAAAAAATTTACTTGGAAAAGCAGGTGAAGGATTTAAAATTGCCCAAGATAGATTAGGTCCAGGAAGAATTCATCATTGTATGCGTTGGGTTGGTGAATGTGAACGTATGTTTGATATGATGTGCAACAGGGCATTGACTCGTGAGCTTGCGCCAAATAAACCTTTAGCAACAAAACAAACTATTCAAAATTGGATTGCTGAGTCTCGTGCTGAAATTAATGCTTCAAGACTAATGGTCCTTGATACAGCTAAAAAAATTGATGAACACGGTGCAGATTCTGCCAAGGTAGAAATTTCTACTATCAAATTTTATGTAGCTAACGTATTACAAAAAGTTTTAGATCGTGTACTTCAGGTTCATGGAGCTCTTGGGATGACGGATGATACTCCTATTGCATTTCTATATAGACATGAAAGAGCCGCTAGAATCTACGATGGAGCAGATGAAGTGCATAAATCACGAGTAGCTAGAGAGATTCTAAAATCTTACTCTAAATAGATGTCTGGAAAGAGATCAAAAATTAACTTACCAATTCCAATTTGGTTAAGATTCTATCTTAAATTTTCAAAGATTCTAAAAAATAATAATAATGTTACATTTGAAATGGATTTACCTAAAGATATTAGAGAAGGTGAGACTCTTCCTGTTGAATCCATTAGTAATTTTTTAAAATCTAAAGGTTTTAATACAGATGATTTATCTATAAAACAGTTCCCAAGCGGTTTTTCTAATCTAACATACTATTTAAAAACAAACGATCATGAACTTGTATTAAGAAGACCTCCTTATGGAGCAGATAGCCTAAAAGGTGGACATGATATGTTTAGGGAATACCAGATATTGAAAAAACTAAAAACAGAATTTGCAAAAATTCCTAATGTACATTTCTATTCTGATGATCAATCTATTCTTGGTGTTCCTTTTTATGTAATGGATTGCGTTAAGGGGTATATATTAAGACCAGGGCTTTCTCAGAAAAATGCACCTGATTCTGATACTATCTCAGGGATTGCTGATTCATTAGTTGATACATTAGTAGAATTGCATCGAGTAGATTTAAATAAAAGTGAATTAATAAATTTTGGAAAAATTGATGGATACATAGAACGGCAGATTGCTGGATGGACTAAAAGATATTATCATGCAAAAACAGATAATATTCCAGAAATGGATTTTATTGCAAAATGGTTAAGCGAAAATCAACCTAGAGAGTCATCACCCTCCATTATTCATAATGATTTTAAATATGATAATATGGTACTTGATCCCAAAGATCCAACAAAAGTAATCGCAGTTTTGGATTGGGAAATGGCAACTCTTGGAGATCCGTTGATGGATTTTGGAACTACGCTTGGATATTGGATGGATAAAAATGATCCTGAAGAACTTAGAATATTCCAATTAAGTCCGACCACTTTGGACGGTAATCCTTCTCGGAATGAATTACTTGGTATGTATGAGAAGAAATCTGGTAAAACAATTCAAAACCCTACCTTTTATTACGTATATGGATTATTTAAAATAGCAATTATTGCACAACAAATTTATTTTAGATACCATAAAGGATATACCAAAGATAAGCGATTTAGCATGCTGAATATTGCTGTACAATCATTAGGTATTATGGCAAATCAAGCAATCATAAAAAATAGATTAAATGACCTTTTTGAATAATACATAAGTTAAATTTTGGCATTATGAATGTAACAAGTGCAATATTGATTACTATAGCTATACTTTTTTGTACAAATCTTATAGGGTATATTTATACAGCTTTAATCCTTCATACAAATCTTATTAATGATTATCGCATTCAGCCAAAAGAATATTTTGCTCGACGTTTTTATAAAAGATTTCCTTTAATATTATTTAATCTTTCTATTTTACTATCTGTTGGAGCTGTTGGAGTATATTTATTCTACGATATACTTGATTTTTCTACTCCAACTCTTGGATTATTTTTATTTCAGTTAATTTTAATTTTTTTAATAGATGACTTATATTTTTATTTCTACCATGCAGCCTTACATACAAAGTTTTTATACAAACATATTCACAAAACCCATCATCGATCTACAATGCCTATTCCAATGGAATATATCTTCACACATCCTCTTGAATGGTTTTTTGGTGCTATTGGTCCTTTTATTGGTTTAGCTGTGATTGCGCTATTTTTCCCTCAGATAAATATTTATGCATTTTGGACTATGTCTGCTTTAAGAAATTTACATGAATTAGATATTCATTCTGGAATAAAATCTTCGAAAATTGTATCTGCTATTCCTTTTTATGGTACAACAGAACATCATGATCTTCATCACTCAAAAAATAGAGGTAATTATGCTTCTACTTTTACGATTTGGGATAAAATTTTTAGAACAGAAATCATTGACTAATGAGAAGTACAATAATTTTAATGACAGTGTTGGTTATTTTGGCCACATTATTTAATATTTTTACTATAAAACGTTACATACAGAGAAGAAAAAATGATTAAATATTTATTTTCAATTTTTTTAACTATTTTTTTATTAATGGGTTGTACAAAAACAGAATTTAGCGATGTTATTACAATGGAAGAGTTTAAATCCAGCGTATTAGCCAATGATACAATTGTTCTTGATGTTAGGACAGAAGAAGAATTTTATGGTCCTTTAGGACATATTGATGGGGCAACCCTCATTCCTATTGATGAACTTGCAGATAGAATGAATGAATTAAGTTCTGTTAAAGATAAAACAATTTATGTAGTATGTCGAAGCGGTAACCGATCTGGTAGAGGGAAAGACATTCTAAATGCCAATGATTTTACTGCTGTTAATGTTAATGGTGGTATGCTTGCGTGGGATGCATTAGCCAATGAATAAAAAAGAAGAATTAATTAACAAATATAAGAAATCAGTTATAACTATTATTATTATTTTATTAATTTCTTTAATACCATTTTTCTTTTATGCGAATTAAACAAAAATACATCATTGATTTTTCTAAAAGTGTTACTTGGATAACCGTCCTTGGTCTGATTTGTTATTTTAATCAAACAGAGAATATGACGGCATGGATTTATTTCTGTTTACATGGTTCATATGGGATTATGTGGGTAATGAAAAGCAATATTTTCCCTGACAAAAGCTGGGAAGAAAAGGCAAATCTACCATATGCTATTTTTATGCTCTTTTGCCTGATGGCATATTGGTCTCCTGCTTTCATTATTACAATGCAGGGCCATGAAGCTTCGATTAATGTTATTGTTGCTTCAGTTATTATTTTTATTTTTGGTGTATTCTATCATTTCACGTCAGATATGCAAAAGTATATCTTTTTAAAACATAATTCAGGATTGATGACAGAAGGTTTATGGAAGCAGTGTAGGCATCCGAATTATTTTGGTGAATTATTAATTTATACTGGCTTTCTCCTTTTAACTATTGAAACCAACCTTTGGTGGGTACCAATACTAATTTTAGGTGCATTTGTACTGTCTATATGGATTCCTGGGATGATTCGAATTGACAAATCTTTATCTCGCTTTGAAGAGCATAAAGAATACAAGAAGAAAACAGCTTTTATTATTCCTTTTATTTTTTAATGAAACCTCAATTAGTTATATACTACGATGGAATTTGTTTTTTGTGCTCTAATCTTGTTGATTTTTCTATAAGACACGATCATGAAAAGAAAATTCAATATAGTCCCTTGCAGTCTAATTATGCCAAAAGAACTCTCAATATAGATGAAATCTCAGATATAGATACTGTTATTGTACAACAAGGTGATACAGTTTTTAAAAAATCGGAAGCAGCATTTATAATTTTAAAATTTTTAAATCATCCTTTGCAATATTTGAGATTTGTTATTCCAAGATTTTTAGCAGATAAACTATATAATTTGGTCTCAAGGAAAAGATATAGCTGGTTTGGAAAAAAAGAAAAATGTATTTTTCCTAATGAAAATTCACAATTCTTAATTGAATAATGACACGAGAACAATTTAAAACTTTTTATGATCTAGAAACCCGATGGTATGATGAAGATATGTTGGGACATCTTAACCATGGAACAGTTGTAGCTTATTTTGAAGATGTAAGAATACGTCATGCGAAAGATTTAGGGTTAGATGCTTATAATAAGAATTCTTTTCCATTCATTGTTGCATCAATGAAATTAGATTTCTATAAACAAATCAAGCATCCAAAAGAAGTAGATATAGGAATTAAAGTTTCGAGAGTAGGCAATAAGAGTTTTGATTATGAATATGGTTTATTTTTAAAGGATCAAACTGATTGTGCAGTTAAATGCATTACTACCTTGGTTTGCTTTGATTATGTTGCTCAAAAAACTGTTCCGGTATTTGATGTTATTAAAGAACAAATGGAGTAAAGAGGATTAAAATGAATGTTACAATAGAAAATGAAATTAAAATTATCCGAATGGGGGATAAAGGCCCAAATCTTTTAAGTGTTGACAGAGTAAAAAAAATTATCAAAGAATTAAATTATAATGAATGCAAGGCTGTTATTATTCTTGGCAACGAAACAGTATTTAGCGCTGGTCTGAATCTAAAAGATTTAATGAGTGCGAAAGAACGAAAGGAAGTTTCTCTTATTTTTGGTACTCTTGGAGATCTTTTTACGGCATGCAGAGAATTCCCTGGGCCGGTGATTAGTATAGTTGGCGGTCACGCTATTGCTGGAGGGTGTTTGTTAGCACTAGCATCTGACTATCGCTATGGAATACATGGAACACATAGAATGGGTCTTAATGAAATGTACATAGGTATTGATTTGCCTCCAGATATGTTATCCATTATATCTCATTCAATTAGCAGGGATAATCTTTTTGAAGTTGCAACACAATGTAAAATGTATACTCCTTCGCAAGCTCACAAAAAAGGTCTTATTAATGAATTAATTGGACATCGGTTAACAGGCAAAAAGAGAGCCACATCTCAAGCTCTGAAAAAAGCAAAAGAATTGGCGAAATTTTATATAGATGCTGGAGAACCATTTGTTAGGTTAAAGCAATCTTTAATGCATGATACTAATTTTGATTATGAAATATTAATTGATAATTGGTTCAGTAGCGAGACACAAGCAAAAGTCAAAGCTGTTGTAGGTAGTCTTTCCAAGAAGTGAATATTCTCATAAATAGCTTGGAAAATTTAAATAATATTGTAAATTTCGTGTCGTGACAAGTCAAAAAGGAATTATCAATTGAGCGCAAAAAAACTTTCCAAAAAACAACTAGCAAAAGAGCTAAAAAGCATCGAAGAAACTGATGCTGATGCACTTGCAACACAGATTGAAAAAGAGCTGTCACCAGAAGAGAAAGTAAAAGCTGCAAAGGAACGTGCTAACGAAAAAATTAGACGATCAAAAGTTGCTAGTGGAACTATTAGCATGTATTTGTCAGAAATTTCTCAATATGAACCTTTACCACCAGCAAGAGAAGTGGAACTTGCAGTTCGAATAGAAAAAGGCGATAAAGAAGCAATGAAAGAATTGGTTGAAGCAAATCTTAGGTTTGTTGTTTCTGTTGCAAAAAAATACCAAGGAAATGGTTTATCTCTCTCTGATATTATTAATGAAGGAAATTTAGGGTTAATTAAGGCATCAAAACGTTTTGATCCATCAAGAGGTTTTAAATTTATTTCATATGCAGTATGGTGGATTAGGCAAGCTATCCTACAAGCACTTGCTGAACAAGGACGATTAATTAGATTGCCTTTAAATCGTGTAGGTACAATCACAAAGATTACCAAAGCAGCTGAGAAATTAGAAGCAGAAATTGGTAGACAACCAAAAGTTGAAGAAATTAGTCATCAACTTGATATTGGAACCAATGAAGTGTTCAATGCTCTACAGTATTCAAGAAGACATAGTTCATTAGATGCACCATTCTCAGATGGAGAGGATAGTTCACTTATTAATGTTATTGAGGATGAACAAGAAAAAAATCCTGATAATAAAGTGATGGATACTTCGATGAAGGAAGAAATTGCATCCGCTTTAAGTACGCTAACAGATAGAGAACGCTCTGTAATTGAGATGTATTTTGGCATTAATCGAGATCGATCTTTTACACTGAATGAGATTGGTGAACAATTTAATCTAACACGTGAGCGTGTGCGTCAGATTAAAGAAAAAGCAATAAGACGTCTTGCTCATAAAACACGTAGTGAACCTCTCCGAGTTTATTTGGGTTAACTGAGGGTTTTTAGATGGAATCAGTACAAATATTATTCCCAATATTTCCTCTTGTATTTTTAACCTATTTTCAAGCTTATCTTAATCGCAATACTGTCATTAAGGCAATCAAAGATAAAGAGATGGATCCTCGATGGATGAAGTATATGTTTCCATGGAAAGAAGTTCCTAAGAAAGTACAATCTTCTAGAGAGCATTATAAAAATTTACATCAAGCACCGTTATTTTTTTATTTGTATTGTATTTTAGCATTTGTAACAAATCATGTAACTCAATTTACCATTATCATGGCTTGGATTTATGTTGTTGCAAGAACCATTCATTTTGCTATTAGAGAAATAAATCCTGTAGTCCTTCGAAGAGCATCTTTTTTTGGAATTGCATGGCTAATTTCTCTAATCCTTTGGATAGATCTGTTGTTTTCTCTTTCTAAATAAATTTTATAGCACCAAAATCCGCTTAGTTGTATAATCCATCGAAATGAGCAAAAAACTAAAAATTGTTATTATCGGACGTCCTAACGTTGGAAAGTCGACACTTTTTAACAAATTGTGCGGAAAAAGAACATCTATTGTCAACCCAACAGCAGGAGTTACACGTGATAGAATTTATGCATCAGGCGAATGGTTAGATAAAAAATTTGATGTTATAGATACGGGTGGTTTTGTCGATTCAGATGAAGATAGCTTTAGTGAGAAAATTAGAGAACAGATTGTAGAAGCGGTAAAAGAGTGTGATTCTATTATTTTTCTTGTTGATGGAAAAGATGGATTAAATCCAAATGATCAACATTTGGCAAAAATTGTTAGACAATCAGACAAAAAATATGTTTTGGCCGTAAATAAGTGCGATACTCCAGAACAACTCAAAAATAATACAATCTCTTTTTTTGATCTTGGATTGGATGATCCAATCGGTATCTCAGCTCTTAATGGTTCAGGAGTTGGTGATGTTCTAGATATTTTGTTAGATGAATCTGATTCTTCTAAAGCGGTTGATACAAATGAATCTTTTTCTATATCTATAGTGGGTATGCCCAATGTTGGGAAATCATCTCTGCTTAATAGCATTATTCAAAAAGAACAGGCCATTGTTTCAGAGGTTGCTGGTACTACTCGTGATTCAATTGATACCAACATTCAGTGGCATGGAAAAACAGTAAAGATTGTTGATACAGCAGGATTGCGTAAAAAAAGTAAAGTTGATACTGATATCGAATTTTATAGCTCATTAAGAGCAATCGATTCTTTAATGAGATCTGATGTTGTATTGTTCGTCATTGATGCTGAAAAAGGATTTACAAAACAAGATAAAACAATTGCAAGCCAAATTATTAAAAAAGGAAAATCTATGATTATTCTTGTTAATAAGTGGGATTTGACTTCGAAAAAAGATATTTTAGCAGATTCATTTATGTTGGATATGTTTGATTCTTTCCGTTCTTTAGAGAACTATCCTATATTATTTGTTTCTGCACTAACAAAAAGACGTATTTCGAACATTTTGTCTGAAGCTTGGGACGTGTTTAATAAGCACAAAGAAAAGATTAATACTAAAGAATTAAATAATTGGTTAGCAAAAACAGTACAAAAATATCCACCACCAGCATTACAAGGTAAATCAGTAAAGATAAAATTTGTTGATGAGGTCCAAATTTCACCACCCTTATTTGCTTTTTTTTGTAATTATCCAAAGCTGATTTCGGTGCCTTATAAACGATATCTTCACAATACATTAAGGGAGTCTTTTGATTTCAAAGGCGTAACACTTAAGTTGTCTATTAGGAAGGGGTAACTGTGAAAAAAAGTATTTATAGTTGGGCATTATATGATTGGGCTAACTCTGCTTTTGCAACTACAGTTATGGCAGGATTTTTCCCAATTTTTTTCGCACAATATTGGTCTAATCCAGAAGACTTATCAATTAGTACTTTTTATTTGGGATTAGGGAATTCAGTTGCATCTATTATCGTTGTTTTATTGGCTCCTATTTTGGGAGCAATTGCTGATAGGGGTACTTATAAAAAAAGATTTCTAGTATTTTTTGCTTTTCTAGGCATTCTTATGACAGCTGGACTTGCTCTTATTAGTCAAGGAATGTGGCAGATTGCACTCCTAACCTATGTGATTGCTACAGTTGGATTTTCAGGTGCAAATATATTCTACGATTCGCTTTTACCAGCTGTAAGCAATAAAGATAATGTTGATTATGTTTCTGGTTTAGGATATGCCTTAGGTTATATCGGTGGAGGTATTTTGATTGTGATTAATTTTCTCATGATTACATATCCATCCTTTTTTGGATTTGCTGATAGTGTAGAAGGCATTAAATGGTCTTTTATCAGTGTTGCATTGTGGTGGGCAATATTTTCTATCCCAATTCTATTATTTGTTAAAGAGCCAAAATATCACAAAGCTGAAACCTCTCTTCAAACTATTAAATCTGGTTTTAAACAATTAAAAAATACTTTTAATGAAATACGACACCTTAAAGTTGTCTTTACATTTTTGATTGCATACTGGCTTTACATTGATGGTGTAGATACCACTGTAAGAATGGCAGCTGATTTTGGAATTACACTTGGTTTTGATAGTACAACAATTATGGGAGCTCTTGTATTGGTTCAATTTATAGCATTTTTTGCAACCTTATTTTATGTAAAATTTGCGGATAAAATAGGCATTAAGAATGCAATCTATTTTGCAATTTCTGCATACATGGTTATTATTCTTTCTGGATATTTTGTTACTGAAGCATGGCATTTTTATGTCATTGCAGGGATGATTGGCTGTTTCCAGGGAGGAATTCAAACACTTAGCAGGAGTCTCTATGCTCGCATTATTCCTGAGAATAAATCAGCTCAATTTTTTGGATTTTTTAACATGTGGGGTAAATTTGCCGCGGTGATCGGTCCATTATTGATGGGATCGGTTACATTAATATTAAGCAACATAATAGATGACCAAGTATTGTCTGCACGTATTGGACTACAATCTATTATGATACTCTTTATTCTTGGTGCTTTAGTGCTTTCAAAAGTTAATGTTTCCGAGGGTGAAAAAATTGCTAAAGAATATTTATAATTTTTCTTTTTTACTTTTTGTGTAGATTTATCTTAGAGTATTTAATATGAAAAACAGTTATGATTTCGTAATTATTGGTGCTGGTTCTGCCGGTTGCGTATTGGCCAACCGATTAAGTGCTAATAATCAAAATAGTGTATTGATTTTAGAAGCTGGCCGTAAGGATAAAGCACTAAATATTCAAATCCCTGCTCAATTTCCAAAACTTTATAAGACCAAATTTGATTATGATTATACTACCACCCCTCAAAAAAATATGAAAAATAGAGAACTATATCTTCCTCGAGGGAAAGCTTTGGGAGGATCTAGTAGCATTAATGCCATGATTTATATCCGTGGAAGTAAACATGATTATAATGAATGGAATGCACTTGGTAATGAAGGATGGTCATATGATGAGGTATTACCATATTTTAAGAAGGCAGAGAATCAAGAAATTATTAATGATGAATATCACGGTCAAGGTGGACCTTTGAATGTAACCAATCGTACTTATACGAACCCTCTATCCGATGTATTTGTGAAAGCTGCACAAGAATTAGGTTATAAATTCAATTCCGATTTTAATGGAGCCAAACAAAAAGGATTTGGTTCTTATCAGGTAACTAATAAAGATGGTGAGCGCTGTAGCGCAGCTAGAGGTTATCTTCATCCTGTAAGCAACCGCAAAAATTTAACTATTGAAATCAATGCACAAGTAGAACGTATTGTAATCAAAGATAATTGTGCAACTGGGGTGATTTACCATCAAAAAGGAAAAGTATGTGAAGTCGTAGTTAATAAAGAAATAATTCTAAGTGCAGGAGCATACAATAGTCCTCAAATCTTAATGTTATCTGGAATCGGTGATGGAGATGAATTGCAAAGACATAAAATTCCAGTCAAAGAACATCTACCTGGAGTAGGAAAGAACCTTCAAGACCATTTAACATATTTTACTATTTTTAATTCTAGCTATAAAGGATCTTTAGATGCAGCAGAAAAATTCCCAATAATAGTAAAATATTTATTCCACTATCTTCTTTCTAGGAAAGGGCCATTTACTAGCAATGTTGGAGAAGCAGGTGGTTTCATCCAATCTTCACCAGATCAACCTACTGTCGATACTCAATTTCATTTTGGACCTTGTTATTTTGTGAATCATGGTTTTGATAATCCTAAGCGTGGAAATGGATATTCAATTGGTGGATTAGTTTTAAATCCTACCAGTAAAGGTTCAATAAAGCTATCATCTTCAGATTTTCGAGTGGGTCCGAGTATCGATCACAATTACCTAAGTACTGATGATGATATGAGAAGATCTATCATTGGATATAAAGTTACTGAAAAACTTGGTTTATCTGATGCTTTCAAAGCTTATCGATCTAGTTATTTTCAGCCAGAACAGCCATTAACTGATGATAAAGCGATTGAAGATTATATCCGAGAAACTGCACAAACCGTTTATCATCCTACCAGTACTTGTAAAATGGGAACAGATAATATGGCAGTAGTTGATTCACAATTGCGTGTACATGGTATTAAAAAGTTGCGTGTGGTTGATGCATCGGTTATGCCTAATGTAACCCGTGGTAACACCAATGCTCCTACAATTATGATAGCTGAGAAAGCTTCTGATATGATTCTGCAATAATAGTTGTTGTTTTTTTTATAAATAACTGATGCTAAAACAGAAAATTTTTTTAAATTAATACCGTGAGTAAAATATCAGAATACTCAGAGCTGGTTCAAACCCAACATATTAATACAGCTGGTACTTTGTTTGGTGGAAATATGTTGGCATGGCTAGATCTTGCCGGTGTAAAAGCTGCCAATGATTTTTTAAAAGAAACAGATGCGTGGGGTGTAGTTACTCGTGCAATGGATAAAGTAGAATTTAAAGAACCTGTTTTTTTGGGAGATTGGGTAAATTGTGAATCCAAAGTTATAAGAACAGGAAGTTCATCTCTTGAAATAGAGATTAAGGCTTTCGCTGAGAGCAAAGATCATGGTCAGAGATTAGCATGTACAGCTAACATTACTTTTGTTGCTGTCGTTAGAAATGATGAAGGAAAATTAGTTAAGTTTAATCATAATTTGAATTGTGAATAGGGAGAAAGAATGGCACATATTAATAAATTACATTATAAAGAAAATTTAAACGGTGTTAAGGCAGATATAGTTGCAAAAGGAGTTTTTGAAGACGACAAGAAACACTGGACAATTACTAGTGGTCAAATGAAAGGAAAAGTTGGGGATTTAGCATTTTCGTTTAATAAAAAAGAAAAAACTTTATTTTTTGGATTAGGGAAGAAAAAAGAAGCAACTGCAGAAAATTTCAGAAGAGCAGGTGGTGCTATCGTTAATTTTCTTATTGATAAAAAATATGGTTCTTTAGCAGTTGAATGTCCAACTGGAGGTATGGAAGCGTACAATTGTCAGGCATTTACAGAGGGACTTATTTTATCAAGCTATCGTTTCCTTGATTACTTTTCTGATGAAAGAGCAAATTACCATTTAAAAAATATTACTATGATAGGAACATGCAATAAAAATGAATCCAACAAAGGAGTAATAATCGCAAATGCTGTATGCGATTCCAGAGATTTAGCAAACCATCCTGGCAATGTAACGACTCCCACTCGTTTAGCCAATTTTGCCAAAGAGGTTGGTAAAAAAGGTAACATGAAAGTAACCGTATTTGATAGGGATAAATTTACCAAAATGGGTATGGGATCTTTTGCTGGAGTAGCCCTAGGTACAAATGAACCACCAAAATTTATTATTATGGAATATTTTGGCGGATCCAAAAAAGATAAACCGGTGCTACTTGTTGGTAAAGGACTAACCTTTGATACTGGAGGAATTTCGTTAAAACCAGGTTTACGTATGGATGAGATGAAATTTGATATGTGTGGTTCAGCAGTTGTTTTTGGAGCGATGAATGCTATTGCAACATTAAAACCAAAAATGAATGTGGTAGCAATTGTTCCTTCAACCCATAATATGCTTGGAGGATCTGCAGTCAAACCAGGTGATATCTTAACTGCTTATAATGGAAAGACAATTGAAGTTTTAAATACTGATGCTGAAGGTCGATTAATCCTTGCTGATGCGTTAGCATATGCTAGCAAGCATTATGACCCTGAATATATGCTTGATTTTGCAACATTGACAGGTGCTATAGTTATTACATTAGGAGGTATAGCAACAGGTATAATGGGTAATAATGAGGTATTAATTGAAAACATTAAGGTCTCTTCAGAAAATACTGGTGAACATGTATGGCAATTACCATTATGGGATGAATATTGTGATCAAGTTAAGTCTAAAGTAGCAGATGTAAAAAATCTCGGTAGCCCAGGACAAGCTGGTTCAATTGCTGGAGCCGCATTTTTAAAAGCATTTGTTCGTGAAGATATTCCTTGGGTGCACTTTGATATTGCTGGAACAGCATCTCATGTAGAAAACAGAAGTTATGCTCAAAAAGATGGTGCCTCAGGACAAGTGATTAGATTGGTTCTTGATTTGCTTGGTGTTTAATGAATAAGCTTAAAGTTATTAACACCACCCAGTTTTATATGCAACTATTCACAGCAAGTTTATTGCTCTATTTTACCCTTACTTCTGATAGACCAAAAATGGCAATTATTCCAATTCTTTTATTGATTAGTTGGACATTAGGCTATATTCAAAGACGTATCACAAGAAGAAGAGTGAATAAGCTAAAAAAATGAATTCTCTATTTACGAATAACATATCTCTTGATCATGGAACTCATACCTATCAATTATTGGATGATCCTGAATTTCGTTTTGCAAGCGTAACTGAGTTTATTCATGAATTCTTCCGAAAATTTGACCAAGAAAAAACAGCAAAAAAATTGATTAGTGAACATCCAAAATATATAAACAGAACACTTGATGATGTTATAAAAGAATGGCGCAAAGGTGCAGAACGAGGTACGATTGTACATAATGAGTTAGAATTGTTTATTAAAGAAGGGATAGAACCAAAACATGAATTAGCTAATGTAGGAGCAAGATGGTTAAAAACGAAACAAGAAAATCCAGATAACACATTCTACTCTGAGGTAATTGTTTATTCGAAAGAATTGGGTGTTGCTGGAACAATCGATGTATTAGTATATAATAAAAAACAGGATACATATCATTTGGTTGATTGGAAAACAAATAAACGCATTAATCAAAAACCTTTTGGAAATAAAAAAGGTATTTTAAATGCTACTCAACACTTAGATGATTGTAATTTTATACACTATTCACTCCAATTATCATTCTATAGATATATCTTAGAAAATTGTTACGGATTAAAGGTTGGCAGTCAGACTCTTTTTCATTTAAGAGCAGACAATTATAAAACTTATACTGTAAATTATCATGAAGATGATTTGGTAAATATGTTGGAAGAAAAGGAATTATTATGATAGAAACTAGAGTAATCTTAGTTGGCCTCACATTGGTCTTAGGAATTTTAGGTTTTGTGATAATTTATTTTTCAAATAAAATATTAAAAGCTGTATCAGATTCAAGCTCCGAAGATTTAAAAGATAAATTTTTTGATACCAATAATACTCTAAAAAACGTTCTAGAATCTCTAGGCGGATTAAAAGAATCGGCTAAGCAAGCATCTACATCTTCAACAGATAATTATAGAGATATGATTAAAAGAATAACCAATGTTGAAAGAGTTTTTACAACAAATCAAACAAGAGGAGCGCTTGGAGAATATGTAGTTGAAAAGATTATTGAATGGATAGGATTAGAAAGAGGCGAAGGAAAGTCTTGGGATAAACAAAAACCATTTGGAGATTCTAGACCAGATTTTACATTTTATTTTCCTAAAGGCGGTTATGTGCATCTTGATGTAAAATTTCCATTAGATAATTATCGTGAAATGATTCAATGTGATCCTAAGTCGCCTCAAGAAGATATTGCAAAGAAAAACTTTAAAGAAAATGTTAGAGCTCTTTTAAGGAAAATTGAAGGTGCAAAGAAAGATTATATTGAACATGATGGTGGTATAAATTTTGTGCTGATATTTATACCCAATATGCAAGTTTTGAATTTTGTAAGAGAAAAATTTGAAGATTTATATGATTATGCTTCAAAAAGAAAAATGTTACTTGTAGGTCCATCTGAATTGTATGGAATTTTGAATCTTCTT
>CAJWPX010000011.1 GCA_913045065.1 uncultured Fidelibacterota bacterium
TGTAGTGATTGTATATTTCTTTATTGGATTTAAAGATAAGTTGAATTCTAAAGAGTAGTTATAAAATGGAACAAAATAGATTAGGTATTGGATTTATTGGGGGTGGTTTTATTACCCGCTTTCATATTCAATCTTTAGTTGGAGTACGAGATGCAGATGTGATGGGTATTGTATCTCGCACAAAAGCATCTGCTGAAGAATCAGCCACCCTAGCACGAACCGTTGGTGTAGGGAATAATGCAAAAGCTTATGATTCTATTACTGATATGATTGCCGATCCTAACATTGATGCTTTATGGGTCTGTTCTCCAAATTTTGCAAGAATCGAAACATTTGAAGAAATTGCTAGCGCTATATCGTCTGGCAAAGGTGAACTAATTGGGGTAACCTGTGAAAAACCTTTGGGTCGAAATGTGGAGGAAGCAAAAAGAGTTTTAGAACTAACTCAAAGTGTAAATCTTTTGGATGGATACCTAGAAAACCAGATTTTTGCTCCTTCCATTACCCGTGGAAAAGAGATTGTTTGGGCTAGAGGTGCAGCAACCACTGGTCGTCCTTACTTAGCACGGGCAGCTGAAGAGCATAGTGGTCCTCATATGCCATGGTTTTGGGAAGGATCCCTACAAGGTGGTGGTGTTTTAAATGATATGATGTGCCATTCTGTTGAAGAAGCACGTTTTATGTTAACGGAGCCAGGAAAACCTCGTGATTCCATCACACCAATCAGTATTAATGCACATACAGATTGTCTGAAATGGCAGCGTCCCGAATATGTAAAAATTTTATCTGATAATAGTGATGGGAAAACTGACTATTCAAAACGTCCATCGGAAGATTTTGCCCGCTCATTAATTGAATATCTAGATGAAGATAATAATAAATTAATTGTTGAAACTACCACATCCTGGTGTTTTGTAGGTGAAGGGTTGCGTCTCAGTATGGAACTATTTGGACCAGAATATTCTATGTTTGTTAATACATTGGACCCAGATTTAAAAGTATTTTTTAGTCGAAAGGTGACTGGTTCAGAAGGTGAAGATCTTGTTGAAAAACAGAATGCAGAATCTGGTGGAATGCCCGTGGTTAGTAACGAAGCAGAAGTCTATGGTTATACAGCTGAAAATAGACATATGGTAGAATCCTTTATGAATGGTAAGCGCCCCGAAGAAAACTTTGACGATGGTTTAGAAGTGACTCGACTTCTTATGGCTGCTTATATGAGCGCAGAACAAGGAAAAACGATACAACTCCCCAATGCAGATATTGACACATTCACACCTGCTGTAGCACGAGGTGAATGGAACCCAAAAGGTTAGTCTGTGAAAAATCTTAGTATACTTTTAACAGCATTTATTATGGTTGGTTTTTCATCCAATTCAGAATGGACTGTTCTTTTTGATGGAAAAACTGTTAAAGGTCTCCGAGGATATAAACAATCGGGATTTCCCGACTCATGGGAAGTTGTTGATGGCACATTAAAAACTGTACCAGGCCATGGTGTAGATTTAATCAGTGAGGAAGTTTATAAAAATTTTGAGTTAGAATTAGAATGGAAAGTACCCAAAGGAGGTAACAGCGGCATTTTTTATTTTGCAACTGAAGAAGGAAATTATATTTGGCAGTCAGCACCAGAAATGCAGGTAGTAGATGATGAAAAACATACAGATGGAAAAAATACACTTACTTCTGCTGGCGCACTGTATGCTTTGATTGCTCCATCCGCCAATGTTGTCAAGCCAGTTGGTGAGTTTAATCAGGTGCGAATCAAAGTAAAAAATAACCATGTGGAGCATTGGTTAAATGGAACAAAGATTGTCGAATATGTTTATGGTAGTGATATGATGTGGGATCTAGTGGCCAAAAGTAAATTCAATAAAATGCCTTTATTTGCGAAAGCATCCGAAGGCCATATTGGCCTCCAAGGAGATCATGGATTGATATGGTATAAAAATATTCGCATTCGCAGGCTATAATTTGAAACGTCGCGATTTTATTAAACAATCTGCTGTAATTACTGGAGGAATTACACTTACTGGGTTAGGTAGCTCCATTGTTCTGGGTTCTAGCACAACTAAAACATTTAAAATATCACTTGCCGAATGGTCTTTACATCGTTCTTTACAAAGTAGAGACATAGACCACCTTGATTTTTGTTCTGTTGCGAAAAATGAATTCGGAATTTCAGCAGTTGAATACGTGAACTCTTTTTTCTTCGATAAAGCACACAATCTCACTTATCTCAAAGAAATGAAAATGAGAGCAGATGATCTAGGGGTAAAAAGCCTTCTAATTATGTGTGATAGGGAAGGAAATCTTGGTGATCCAGATTCGAACAAAAGAACTCAAGCAGTTGAAAATCATTATAAATGGGCAGAAGCTGCTCAATATTTGGGATGCCATTCCATTCGTGTGAATGCTCGAAGTTTTGGTGCCTATGATGAGCAAATTGAATTGGCTACCGATGGATTACGTCGCCTTACAGAATTTGGAGACACATTGGGTATCAACACAATTGTTGAAAATCATGGTGGACTTTCATCCAATGGCAAATGGTTATCAACTGTTATGGAAAAAGTAGACCACCCTCGCGTGGGTACCCTGCCAGACTTTGGTAATTTTCGACTTGAAGGAGACAAATGGTATGACCGATATAAGGGGATGAAAGAAATCATGCCATATGCAAAAGCCGTCAGTGCTAAAAGCCATGAATTTGATAAGCATGGCAATGAAACCGGTACTGATTATTTTAAAATGATGGAGATTGTCCTAAACGCAAATTATCATGGGTATGTAGGAATCGAATATGAAGGTAATATTCACAGCGAAATGGAAGGTATACAGCTTACACTTGATTTATTGAAAAAGGTAAGATCTATGCTTGATATTAATCCTTCAGAATAGTTTTAATTGATTTATTCAGCTTTTCAATAAAAATATCAATCTCTTCAATAGTATTATAGACATAAAAACTAACTCTTGCACAAGATGAAATACCCAATGAATTCATTAAAGGTTTGCAACAATGATGACCAGATCTTAGAGTAATACCCTCAAAATCAAGAAATTGTGCAATATCAAGTGAATGAATATTTTTAACATTAAAACTAATGATTGGAATTCTTTCTGATGCATTGCCATAGATTGTTATTCCATTGATATCATTTAATTGCTCTAAGGCGTGTAATGTAAGTTTTTTTTGGGTTTCTATATGATCATCACCAATTTGATTTAAAAAATCAATTGCATAACCCAACGAGATTGCCTGTGCAGAAAATGGTGAACCAGCTTCAAATTTATGAGGGATACTAGTCCATGTAGATTTTTCCATTGTTACATCTTCAATCATTCCACCACCCGTTTGATACGGAGCCATATTCTCTAGAATATCTTTTTTCCCATATAAAATTCCTATACCTGTTGGTCCTAGCATTTTATGTCCTGAAAATGCAAAAAAGTCACAATCTAATTCTTCTACATTAATTTTGATATGTGGAGTACTTTGACATCCATCTAATAACACCAATGTTCCATGTTGATGTGCTTTTTCAATAATTTCTTTTACAGGGTTAACTGTTCCAAAAACATTCGAGGTGTGTGTCATAGCCAATATTTTTACATTAGTATTCAAATGATTTTCTAATTCTTCAACATTAATAGTACCATTCTCAGTTGATTCAATATATTTGACTGTTGCCCCAGTTTTCTCACTAATAATTTGCCAAGGAACAATATTGGAGTGATGTTCCATATTTGTAATTAAAATTGTATCATTTTTATTCAGGTTTTGAAAACCCCATGCATCAGCGACAAGATTAATTGATTCTGTGGCACCTTTAGTAAAGACAATTGATGCTGGGTCATTTGCTCCAATGAAGTGAGCAATTTTTTTTCTTGATCCTTCAAACGCATTGGTTGCTTTTTCACCTAATTCATAAACACTTCTATGTACACTTCCACCATACTCTTTATAAAATTTACTTTCAGCTTCAATAACGCTTATAGGTTTTAAACTTGTAGCAGCAGTGTCAAAATAGATTAAGTCTTTACCGCGATTCTTTTGTTTAAGAATTGGAAATTCTTTTCGAATACTATGTATATCCATTTAATATAATCCTAATTGAAGTTTTGCAGCATCAGACATCATATCTTGATTCCATTGAGGTTCCCAAACCAATTCAACTTCAACGCTTTTTGTTCCGTGTAATGATAGAATTTTTTCTTTTACTTCATCAGCAATAACAGGCCCCATTCCACATCCAGGTGCAGTTAATGTCATTTGAATTGATACACTTACTCCATCTTTTTCTTCTGAAATTGTACAATCATACACTAAGCCAAGATCAACAATATTGACTGGTATTTCTGGATCATAACATGTTTGAAGGATATTCCAAACTTCTTCTTTGTTTGCAAAATTATTACTGACAATTGATTTTTTTTCTTCGCCTATTGCTTCAGCATCAGATCCTTTTACCTGATACATATTTCCCTCTACAACAATAGTAAAATTATTACCTAAAGATTGTGTAATAATACCAGGCATGCCTTTTTTTAGAAGAATCTTTTCACCATCAGGGATGCTAAAAACTTCTACGTCTGAATGTAAAATAAATTCTTTATTCATCTGTAAGCTCTTTTTTAATGAATGCTAAAGCGCCAATAAAACCATTCTGTCTTTGACTGGAAATACTTGTTCCTATATTCAACCATTCAAAAACTTCTATAGGTTCATTAAAATCATTAATAAAATCAATAATATTCTTTTTTTCTAAATTATTAAACCCAATTTGTAAAATTCGCAATAATCCCTTTACAATTGCACTTTCTGAATCTGCTTTTAAGGTAACTGTATCATCATTTTTTACATTAATCCATGTTTGGGATGTACATGCATGTATTTTATTGGTATCATTTTTATCTTCTATATCAATCTTATCAATTTTCTTCCCTAGATCAATTAAATGGACAAGTTTATCTTGGCCTTCTAGAATAGAGAATGCATCTTTAATGTCAGAAAAGTTTTTATTTATATTATCCATTCATCCATTTATCTATATAAGCTTGCGCTTTATTTTTAATATTATCATTTGAAAATTGTTTGATTACTTCATGAGCAAAAGCCTTAATAAGAATTTGAGTTGCTTGCTCTTTTCTTATCCCCCTTGTTTGTAAATAAAAGATACTATCTTTATCTAATGCTCCAGTTGTAGATCCATGACCACACTGAACATCATCAGCATAAATTTCTAATTGAGGATTAGAATATGCTGTTGCTTCCTTAGAAAGAAGCAAATTTTTATTTGATTGATTAGAATCGGTTTTTTGAGCTCCATCAGCAACTATTACTTTTCCATTAAATACACAGGTTGATTTATTCTGAAGAATATTCCTTACATTTTGGAAACTAATGCAATGTTCTGAATTGTGGTTAATTAATATATTATTATCTACATGTTCATTATTTTTAGTAAGATTTAATGTATTGATTGTAGTTTCACCGCCGGCTTGGTTTAAATCAACCTGAATAAAATTTTTATTAAATAATGACTCATAATTAAAGCTATCAACGTTAATAATACTATTAAGCCCAGATTCATAATAATTATACCCTAATGAATTGCTTTTAGTGTTATCATTAAATATCATTGTATGATTAAGTTTTGAGTCATCTGAACAAATAAATTTATTAATTCTTAAATTAAAACTATCAAGTCCATTGTTAACATTTTTTTCAACAATAGAAATATTATTTTTTTTATTTAATTTGAAAATATTGAATACAGGAATAAACATATTCTCTGTTTTTTTGTCATAAACATTAATAATCTTAATTTCAGTATCAAATTTTCCACCTTTTTTGAACTCAATAAAAATGCCTTCATTAAATTTTGCAATTCCCAAGTTAAATAGAGATTCGCCTTGAAAGTTGTTTGACATTTTTACTATCTCGCTATCTTCAACTTCGATGGTTTTACTAATTGAGATTTGATTTTTATAAATAAAATTATTTAGAGATTCTTTGACAAATTTCCCATTTACAAAACATAATGCATTCTCAATTGCTAAATATTGTTTGATGTCAATATCTGACTGATCTTGATTGATGACATTATAGCTTTTTAAATGGTTACTATTTGAAAATTTCCAATTTTCTAATTTTTTAGAAGGATAGCCCAGCTTTTTAAATGCGTTATAACTATGATTTTTTGTTTGATCCAATTGATTTGTACCTTATAAAACTATTTTAGAAGCCAAGAATATCCTTTCTTTTCCACTTCTTTTGCGAGGCTCATATCACCCGATTTCTTGATTTTACCATCTACCATCACATGGACAACATCTGGGTTAATATATTCAAGCAATCTTTCATAGTGAGTAATAATGAGCGTTGAATTGTTTTTACTATTAAATTTATTTACCCCATTTGCTACAGTTTTTAATGCATCAATATCTAATCCAGAATCTGTTTCGTCTAATATTGCAAATTTTGGGTTTAAGGCTAGCAATTGTAGAATTTCACTTTTTTTCTTTTCTCCCCCTGAAAAACCATCATTAATTGATCGTTTTAAAAACGAATCATCTAGATTCAGTTCACTTAATATCTTTTTTGATTTATTTAAAAATTCTACTGCATCCATCTCTTCTTTACCTTGATGTTCAAAGTGTGCATTAATTGCTGCTCTCAAAAAATAAGCCATACTTACACCAGGAATTGCGACAGGATATTGAAAACATACAAATATGCCGTTTAATGCTCTATTTTCTACGCTCATTTCAGTAATATCAACATCATTCATATGTATAGATCCATTTTTTACTTCAAATTTTTCATTACCAGCTAATGTATTGGCTAATGTACTCTTTCCTGATCCATTTCGTCCCATAATTGCGTGTACTTCACCTTTAGGAATCTCCAAATCAATTCCCTTTAAAATATCTTTTTCATCTATAGAAACTTGTAAATTTTTTATTTTAATCATTTATCCTACACTATTTTCTAATGTTACTTCAATTAATTGTTTTGCTTCTACCGCAAATTCCATTGGGAGTTCTTCAAACACTTCTTTACAGAATCCATTAACAATCATAGAGACAGCGTCATCTAAATTAATTCCTCTTTGATTACAATAGAATAACTGATCTTCACCAATGCTAGATGTACTAGCCTCATGTTCCATTTTTGCTGTTTGATTTTTGACATCAATATAAGGAAAGGTATGTGCTCCACATTTATCACCAATTAAAATAGAATCACATTGTGAAAAATTTCGTGCATTTTCAGCATTTTTCAATATTTTTACCCCACCTCTATATGTATTTTGTCCTTCACCAGCTGAAATCCCCTTTGAAATAATAGTACTTTTAGTATTTTTCCCTATATGAATCATTTTAGTTCCCGTATCAGCTTGTTGCTTGTTTTTTGTTACTGCGACTGAATAGAATTCTCCAATACTGTCGTTTCCTTGCATAATAACACTAGGGTATTTCCAAGTGATTGCAGATCCTGTTTCTACTTGTGTCCAAGAAATCTTAGATCTATCTCCTGCGCATTTACCACGTTTGGTAACGAAATTATAAATCCCACCTTTACCATTTTTATCACCCGCATACCAATTTTGTATAGTAGAATATTTAATAGTAGCATCTTCGTGGGCAATTAACTCTACACACGCAGCATGTAATTGATTTTCATCCCTCATTGGTGCTGTACATCCTTCAAGATAACTTACTTCACTTCCTTCATCTGCAATAATGAGCGTTCTTTCGAATTGTCCAGTGTTAGAAGCATTAATTCTAAAGTATGTTGATAATTCAAGGGGACATTTAACGTTTTTAGGTATATAAACGAAGGATCCATCACTAAATACTGCCGAGTTTAAGGCAGCAAAATAATTATCAGTGTAAGGAATTACTGATCCTAGATATTTTTTTACCAAATCTGGATATTCTGTTACTGCTTCAGAAAAAGAACAGAAAAGAACCCCATATTTTGCTAATTCATCTTTAAATGTTGTGGTTATAGAAACACTATCAAAAACTGCATCAACAGCAACACCTTCTAATTTTTTCTGTTCATCAAGAGAAATACCAAGCTTATTGTAGGTTTCCAAAATTTCTGGATCTACTTCATCAAGATTTTTTCGATTTTTTACCTTCGGAGCTGCATAATAACTTAATGCCTGATAATCGATTGGATCATAATGAATATTTGCCCATGTAGGTTCCTTCATTTTTTGCCAATTTTTATATGCTTTTAATCTCCAATTAAGCAACCACTTTGGCTCATTTTTTATATTAGAAAGCTTTGTAATTACTTCTTCGTCTAGTCCAGGTTCAAATTTGATTTGCTCTACATTGGTAGTAAATCCATATTTATACTTCTGATCAAGATTTCTATCAATTATTTTCTGGTTTTTATCAATCATTTCTAGTAGGCGAAAATTTATCCAATTACAGTGTTATTTACTATGAATTTAGGAATTTATTTCAGACAAAAATTTTTGTGAAATCCTATACTCATTGCTTACTTAATTTTCGTAGTGTAAATTGATAATCGTTTTGAGATAATGAGTAAAAAAGTAAGATTACAAACCTTAGAAGAAGTAACAATACGCTTTGCGGGTGATTCTGGCGATGGAATGCAGCTTAGTGGAGGAAGATTTACACAAACTGCAGCAGTTGTTGGTAATGATTTAAGTACATTACCAGACTTTCCTGCTGAGATTCGTGCACCTGCTGGTTCTTTAGCTGGTGTTAGTTCTTTCCAAATTCATTTTAGCTCTAAAGAAATTCACACTCCAGGAGAGAAACCTGATGTGTTGGTTGCAATGAACCCTGCTGCATTAAAAGTGCATCTAAAAGAGCTTACTCCTGGAGGAATTCTCATTCTAAATAAGAACGCATTTACAGTAAAAAATTTAAAATTAGCAGGATATGAATCTGACCCAACAGAGGATGCTTCATTGGATGATGATTATGCGGTGCATTATATTGAAATGAGCAAATTAGTTACCAATGTATGTGAAGGATTAGACTTGCCTCCAAAAATTGTTGAAAGAACTAAAAATCTTTGTGCATTAGGTGTTTTATTTTGGATGTATGATCGTCCACTTGAGCCTACTATTGAATGGTTAAATAAAAAATTCAAATCTAAACCTGAAATTATTGATGCAAACACAAAAGCACTTCATGCAGGATACAACTATGGTGAAACAGCAGAAATTACAACACGTTATATTGTAGAGAAAGCTACCTTGCCTCCTGGGAAATATAGAAATATAAACGGAACATTAGCTGCTTGTTTAGGAATTCTTACTGCATCACAGAACAGTAAACTGGGTGTTACTTTTGCTGGATATCCAATTACTCCAGCCAGTAATTTATTGCATACTTTATCTAATTGGAAAAGTTTTGGTATTAAAACTTTTCAAGCTGAGGATGAAATTGCTAGTATCGGTATTGCGCTTGGTGCTTCATTTGGAGGATCTCTCGGTATCACTGCTTCATCTGGACCTGGAATTTCATTAAAAACAGAGTTTATGGGTTTAGCTGTTATTACGGAACTTCCATTAGTGGTGATTAATGTTCAAAGAGGAGGACCTAGTACTGGTCTTCCAACAAAAACTGAACAATCTGATTTATTGCAAGCGCTTTATGGACGTAATGGAGACGCTCCATTGCCGGTGATAGCCCCTAGAACACCAGGAGATTGTTATTTTGCTACATATGAAGCGTGCCGAATTGCTGTAAAGTATATGACACCTGTTGTAGTTTTAGCTGATGGATATCTTGTGAATGGATCAGAACCGTGGCTTATTCCAAATCCAGATGATTTGAATGAATTTATTGTGAATTTTGAAAAAGAAAATAATTCTGATGAGAAATTTTTACCTTATCAACGTGATGATAAAACATTATCTAGACCTTGGGCTATTCCTGGGACAAAAGGGCTAGAACATCGTATTGGTGGAATTGAAACAGAACATATTACAGGAAATGTAGCCTATACTCCTGATAATCACCAAAAAATGACAAACATACGACATCAAAAGGTTCAAAATATTACGAATGAAATTAACCCTACTTCCGTATATGGGAAGAAAAAAGGAGATTTACTTATTCTTAGTTGGGGTAGTCCCCATGGTGCTTGCAGAGCTGCAATAGATGAGCTTTTGAATGAGAAATATCAGGTAGGACATGTTTCAGTTCAGTGGGTTAATCCACTACCTTCGGATTTGAAAGATATTTTAGGTCAATATAAGAAAGTTTTAATTCCAGAAATAAACGCAGGACAATTTATAAAGATAATTCGTGCTGAATTTTTAGTTGATGCTATTGGATTAAATGAAGTAAAAGGTAAACCATTAAATGCTTCTACAATCGTAGAGAAAGTAAAGGAGTTAATATAGATGAGTGATAATAATTCTGTATTTAAAAAAGCTGATTTTCAATCCGATCAGGCAATTAGATGGTGTCCAGGTTGTGGAGATTATGCTATACTTTCACAAACCCAAAAAGTTTTTCCTGAGATTACTACAAAAAAAGAAGATGTAGTTTTTATATCAGGAATTGGTTGTTCAAGTCGTTTCCCATATTATATGGATACATTTGGATTTCATACTATTCATGGTAGAGCACCAGCCATTGCTAGTGGATTGAAGATTTCAAACCCAGAACTATCAGTTTGGATTGTTACAGGAGATGGAGATGGGCTTTCTATTGGAGGAAATCATCTCATTCATTTGATGAGAAGAAATATTGATTTAAATGTTATGTTATTTAATAATAGGATTTATGGTCTAACAAAAGGACAATATTCTCCTACATCTGAACAAGGAAAAGTTACTGGTTCTACACCAATGGGTTCATTAGACTATCCGTTTATTCCATCAAAATTAGTTCTCGGAGCTCAAGCAGGATTTGTTGCAAAGACTATTGATATAGAATTAAAACATCTTCGAGAAATGATTAGAAGAGCTAATGATTATAATGGAACGTCATTTATTGAAATCTATCAAAATTGTAATATTTTTAACGATCATGCATTTTCTAATCTCACAGATAAAGAGACTAAATCAGATCAATTATTAAGAATAGAACACGGTAAACCTATGATTTTTGGTGCAAATGATAATAAAGGCATTTATATAGATGATACAACTCCAAAAGTTGTGGAAATTGGTAAAGATTATTCTATAGACGATATTCTAGTTCATAATGAAAAAGATGAATTTATCGCAGATATGCTTTCTAATTTCACTTCAAATGATGTTTTCCCGGAACCAATAGGTGTATTATATTGTAAAGAAAGAGCAACTTACGATAGTTTGATGGAAGGACAGATAGAAGAAGCAAAGAAGAAGAATAAGAGTAAGAAAACTATTAATGATTTACTCAATGCTGGTGATACTTGGGAAGTAAAATGACAAAATTTAGAACAGAAAAAGATAGCTTAGGAACAATTAAAGTTCCTGCAAAGGCTTATTATGGAGCTCAGACTCAAAGAGCAGTTGAAAACTTTGAAATTGGTTGGGCAATGGATCTAAACCTAATTTTTCCATATATCATTATTAAAAAAGCGGCTGCAATTTCTAATCATGCTCAAAAAAGATTATCCAAAAAATTAAGTAATGCGATTGTGAAAGCATGTGATGATATTCTAGAAAATCCAGAAGATTTTATTGATCAATTTCCTGTATCTGTATTCCAAAGCGGTAGCGGAACACAAACGAATATGAATGTTAATGAAGTCGTTGCAAATAAAGCGAATGAACTACTAGGTGGGAAATTAGGAGAATATAAATTTATTCATCCTAATGATCATGTCAATATGTCTCAATCTACGAATGATACTTTTCCTTCAGCTATTCTTATTGGATGTGTTTTGAATGTTGAGGATAATTTATTACCAAGTTTAGAGATACTAAAAATAGAATTAAGTAAAAAAGAAAAAGAATTTAAATCAATTATTAAAGTTGGTAGAACACATCTTCAAGATGCAACCCCAATTACATTAGGACAAGAATTTTCTGGATATGTATCAATGATTAACAACGACATCAAGAGAATTCAAAACACATTAAAAGAATGTGCTCAACTTCCAATAGGAGGGACTGCTGTTGGAACAGGGATTAACACAATTGCAGGTTATGATAAATTAATGGTGAATACCATAAGCAGCGAAACTGGATTAAGTTTTAAAGTCTGCAGTAATAAATTTGAACTTTTATCTTCTCAAAATGTTCTTTCTGATTTATCTGCTCAAATAAAAATCTGTTCTGGATCACTTAATAAAATTGCAAATGATATTAAATGGCTATCTAGTGGTCCAATGACCGGTATTGGAGAATTAAAACTTCCTTCTAATGAACCTGGTAGTTCCATTATGCCTGGTAAAGTTAATCCAACGCAATGTGAAGCAGTAAATATGGTACATGCCCAAATTCTTGGGAATGATATGACTATCGGATTTTCGGGATCAAGTGGAAATTTTGAATTAAACACCTATAGACCAGTAGTGGCATCTGCTATCCATGAATCTATTTCTTTACTGAGTGAAGTTTCACAATCTTTTGCATTGCATGCGATAAAAGGATTATCTGCTAATAAGAAAAAGATTAAAGAAAATCTAAATAAATCTTTGATGTTAGTAACAGCTCTTGTTCCAGAGATAGGTTATGAGAAATCTACAGAAATTGCAAAAAAAGCATTGAAAGAAAATATATCATTAAAAGAAAGCGCAAAGAAATTGAATTATTTATCGGAAAAAGAGTTTGATAAAATTATTAAACCAGAATTAATGGTTTCTCCTAAGAAAGTATGATTAAATCTTTTTTTAAGTCTTTTAAAATTATCTTATATCTATCCTTACTATTATTAGTCTATTTGATATATCTTTCTAGAGATTTACCATCTCTTGAGCGTTTGGAAACATTTGATCCTGCTATGCTATCAACCATTTATGATCGTAATGGTGAAGTTATTGGAGAATTTTATATCCAAAAAAGAGTCTTTATTAATTTAGAAGATATGCCAGAATATTTGAAGTATGCAGCAATTTCTTCTGAAGATAAACGTTTTTTTCAACATTGGGGCGTAGATCTACAGAGTGTATTTCGTGCCATCATTGTTAATGTTATTTCAATGGAATTCAGACAAGGATTTAGCACATTATCTCAGCAATTAGCACGTAATCTCTATAAAGAAGTTGGGTTTAAAGATAGTGTTACAAGAAAAATAAAAGAAATTATTACTGCTATACAGATTGAGAGAACTTATACCAAACAAGAAGTCTTAGAAATGTATTTGAATACAGTGCATTTTGGGCATGGTACTTATGGAGTTGAATCCGCAGCAAAACGATATTTCAATAAAAAAGCATCAGAATTAACAATTGGCGAATCAGCAATGCTTATTGGTTTATTACCATCTCCAGCAAATTATTCACCATTAAGAAACTTAAATAAATCCATTGAAAGACGTTCCATCGTTTTAAAATTAATGTATAACCAAGATTACATTTCTCACGAAGAATATATGGAACACAACAGTATTATTCCTGACAATATTTTTTATGAAATTCCAAAGAGTAAAGCACCTTATTTTACAGAATATGTACGAAGAACATTGGAAAAAATAGATGAGGAATTAGGGATTAATATTTACCAAGATGGTCTTAAAATTTATACCACTCTTGACTATGGTTTGCAACAAATTGCTGAGGATGTTGTAATGAAGACGCTTCGCAATAATCAAGATGAATTTAATAATCAGCTTTTTGCTGATAGTGAACGTTTTTCAAAATTGGGTTATTTATCAATTTTCCCAGAAGATTCTGTAAAAATGATGCTTAATGGTCAAATGCAATTATATGAAGAGTTAAGACAAAATTTATTAGTTCAATGTGCATTTATTGCATTGGATACTAAAAATGGTGAAATCCTAGCAATGATTGGAGGGAGATCTGATTATGTTGATCAATATAATAGAGCAACACAAGCAAGAAGACAACCAGGTTCTGTCTTTAAGCCTTTTATTTATACAGCTGTAATTGATAACAATTACCCTGTTACCACTCAATTGTTGAATCAACCAGTTGCCCTATATAGAAACAATGCGAAAGGTGAAAAAGAAAAATGGACACCAAGAAATTACGATAATAGTACCGGAGGATTAACCACATTAAGAGAAGGATTAAGAAGATCATTAAATTTAATTTCTGTACGTATGGTTCAAGAACTTGTACCTGCACAGCAGGTCAAAAATGTTGCAAAAAGAATGCAAATTAAATCTCCGATTCGTGCTGTTGATGCTCTTGCACTTGGAACTTCAGAAGTTACTCCAATGGAAATTGTTGCTTCCTATTCAATTTTTTCTAATAAAGGAATTTATTCTTCCCCAATTGCAATTACAAAAATTGAAGACAAATATGGACAAATCATCAAAGAATTTAGTACAACACAACAAGAAGTACTTAGTCCTGAAACAGCCTATGTAGTAACAAATTTATTACAAACTGTTATTGATAAAGGAACAGGAGGAAGCGCAAGATGGAAATATAGATTTAGACATACAGCGGCAGGCAAAACTGGAACAACTCAAAATTGGAGTGATGCATGGTTTGTAGGTTTTACTCCTAATATATCTGCTGGAGTTTGGTTTGGAGTAGATCAGTCTCCAATTAGTTTAGGAGAAGGACAATCTGGGACTACAGCAGCATTACCAGCTTGGGCATTATTTATGAAAGAAGCACATAAAAAATTGGGTATTCCAGATGAAGATTTTGTAATGCCAGAAGGGGTAGTCGAAATTGAAATAGATGCGGATACAAAGTTGCTTCCAAATTCAAGTACAAAGAAAAGAGAAAAAGAAATTTTCTTTAAAAATAATAGACCTACTAACTAATTCTGTTTATCAGAAAGAAATAAAAGTATTCCACCCACAATAAATAAAATGATATTTGGCATCCATGAGCCAAATGTTGGATCTAAAAGATTTCTATCTGCTAATTGTTCTCCCCATATTAATAAAATATAATACACAAGAAAGAATACAATACTTAACCCTGATGCAATCGTAATTCCTCCTCTTCTAACCAAGATTCCAAGAGGAGCACCAGTCATTGCAAATAAAAGACAGGCAAATGCAAGTGTAAATTTTTTGTGAATTTCTACAAGATATTTGTTGTTCATTTTTTCATAATTAGAAATCAACATAAATTCATTTTCTAATTGTCTGGAGATATTATTAAATGATCGTAATTTTTCCTTTTTTTCATATTCAGGAATAGAAATACCATCTTGATAAATTTTGTCAGCTGTTATTTGTTCATTATTTTCTTTGAGAACTTCAATAGCCATCAATATGCTATCTAAATTCATATCTTTATTCCATTGAATTTTATTATTCTCAAGTAATGTTTTAATTCTTTTATCAATCTGAACCGTGTATTGTTCATTTTTTTTAATTTTTTCAATCATTTGCGGTACTTTCATTTCTCGATCCGTACGAACGGACTCACTGCTTCTATTTAACAGTAAATCATCTATAGAAATAGTAATTTGATGTGTAGAAAATTTAATTTTTCTATAATGATTGTAATTTTCTAGATCAATTTCATGTATTTCTCCATTTTCTAAATCTAAAATTACAATGTCTTGATTGGATGTCAGTTTTCCTTTGTCAGCATAGATTGTTGTTTGTTCAGATCCGGAACTTTTACTAAATATTTTTACATCTTTGAATTCATTGCCATCCATTTCCCTTACAATCATGCTATATTGTGGAATGGTGTTAATAAAATAACCTGGTTCAATAGTCAATTCAGGCTTTTTTTGATAAATATCTTTTGCAAGCAAACGAGCATGGTAATTCATATCAGGAAGAACAAAATTATTAAACAAACAAAGCAGTAAGCCGATCAATCCGCCAAACAAGACAGCAGGTTTAATAATACTAAATACGCTTACTCCTGCTGCTTTTAACGCTGTTACTTCATTATCTTGAGACATTCTACCATAAGTCATTACTGTTGAGATTAACAACGACATAGGAACTGATAATGCAATAATCCACGCTAAGTTTAGATATAAATACTCAAGAATAATCCATACATCTAATCCTTTACCCAAAAATCGATCAACCGCTCTAATTAGGAATTGCAAAAATAATACCATTGTTATTACTCCTAAAGACAATAAAAATGGAATTAGCGATTCTTTAATTAGATATTTATTTAGTGTACTCATTCTGAATATCTAAAAATTTAACTCTACTTGTTTAAAAAGATAAACTATAATAAATTTCCACGCTTAAATTTAAGCCAATGGTGGATGTAGCTCAGTTGGTTAGAGCCCCGGCTTGTGGAGCCGGCTGTCGTGGGTTCGAGTCCCATCATCCACCCGTTCGGGGTGTAGCGTAGTCCGGTTAGCGCACCTGCTTTGGGAGCAGGGGGTCGGAGGTTCAAATCCTCTCACCCCGACAATTTTTTAGGATAAATTTGAAAATACTAAGAACACCAGATAAGCGTTTTGCTCATTTAAAAGAATACCCATTTAACCCTCATTATACTACCATCAAAACGCATGATAATTCTGATTTAAGAATTCATCATATTGATGAAGGACCTAAAAATGGACCAATTCTATTGTGTATCCATGGACAGCCTGTATGGAGCTATCTTTATTTACGCATGATTCCTTTTCTTACCGAAGCGGGTGTCCGTGTCATTGCACCTGATCTTCCTGGGTATGGGAAATCGGATAAACCAGCTGCTAGAGAAGATTACAGTTATCAACGACAAGTGGACTGGATGAACCAGTGGCTTCAAAAAAATGATTTTTCCAATGTAACTCTCTTTGGACAAGATTGGGGTGGGCTGATTGGATTACGAATGGTTGCAGATAATGATGCACGGTTTAATCAAGTGTCTATGGGAAATACAGGCTTGCCTTATAATCCAGATGTCCCTGAAGATATTGTAAAAAAAGTTAAAGAATTCAGGGATGATCCAACCCCGCTTACTATGACCAATTTTTTAAAAGGATTTATCAACACAGGGAATTCACAAGAAGAATATATCCTTGCCTTTGCCCATTGGCAAAAATATTGTTGGCAAACCAAAGATTTACCCCTTGGTATCTTTAATTCGATGTCAATGGAAAGAAGAAATAAAATAGAATTTGTTTTAGAACAGTTTATGGACAAACTAGGGTTGAGAAATATATCTCCTTTTCGAAGTATACTTAGTAGAGCATATGAAGCTCCTTTTCCTGATCCAAGTTTCAAGATGGGTCCTAGAGCTATGCCAAGACAAGTACCAATATTCCCTGACCGATCATTGGAAGCACAAAAAAAAGCTTGGGAGTATTTTTCCCAATTTGAAAAACCCTTTCTATGCGTTTTTGCTGGTAATGATCGTATTACAAATGGAGGGGAAAAACCTTTTTTAAAAA
>CAJWPX010000012.1 GCA_913045065.1 uncultured Fidelibacterota bacterium
ATAGAACAAACTATTATGGAACACTTTTCCAATATGCAAATTTATTCTCTCTAGGGTATAGTATTGATACTGATTATATAGGTTTATTAAGAGATTATGGTGTCGGATTTTTTGCTCAATATCCATTTTCAAAATTTAATAGAATTGACCTTGGTGTAACCCTACGAGGCATTAGCTATGAAATCAAAGAGATTGACTATTGGACTGGACAAGTTGAAACAAATTATTCAGAAAATCTGCAATCATTTATTCCTTCAGTAAGTTGGGTATACGATAATACAACTAATACTTATACTGGTCCTAATGATGGATTAAGACAATATTTAACTTTCCAATTTAGTCCAGATATTGGTGATGACAGCCTTGCTTTTAAAACCGTTAAATTTGATATAAGAAAATATTTTAAAATTAATAGAAATTATAGTTTTGCCACCAGGTTAATGTTGGGAAGAAGTTTTGGTGAAAATCCTGAAAAGTTTTTTCTAGGTGGAGCATCTCAAATGACTTTTTATTCTGATACTCAGACTGAAGGTAGAGACGATTCAGGATTTTATGCAGAAAGAATTTTAGATTATGAGAGTTCTACTGTATTAAAAGATGTCTATTTTACGGAGTATGTATTTCCTGTGCGAGGAGCACGCTATAGAGAACGCACTGGTGAAAATGTTGCTGTTGCTAACTTTGAGTTGCGATTCCCATTTATTAATTATGTTGATGTTGGATTTCCTGCTAGAATTAAATTTGGTAATATTTTTGGACATCTTTTCTTAGATGTTGGTGCTGCATGGGATGATAGTGAAGAATTTGATGATAGTGCACTTGTTCGATCCAAGTATAATCTAACTGATCCTGATGCTTCTCCAATTATTTCTACTCTCGGAGTTGGTATGAAAATATTTACTCCATGGGCATTAATAAGACTTGATACCGCATGGGATCGTTATCCCGATGGTGACTATTCTAAGCCTCAATACATTTTATCGATTGGGTACGATTGGTAATTCGTTGAAATTTATAGTCAAATCAAAAGATAAATATTCATTAGCAAGAACAGGACAAATTCAGACAGATCACTCTGTTATTGAAACACCTGTTTTTATGCCAGTTGGTACGCATGGAGTCGTAAAGTCTATATCCCCTGATGAACTTTATGACCTAAACACACAGATTATGTTATCTAATACTTATCATCTTTATTTGAGACCTGGAACAGACATTATTGAAGAAAATGGCGGGTTACATCAATTTTTGAATTGGTCTAATAGTATTTTAACGGATAGCGGTGGTTATCAAGTGTTTTCTTTAAATAAAATGAACAAGATTACTGATAATGGTGTTCATTTTAAATCACATCTTGATGGAAGCATGCATCTTTTTACTCCAGAGATTTCGATGGAAGTTCAACAAAAACTAGGATCAGATATTATTATGGCTTTTGACTATTGCCCTCCAGCAGATTGTACAAAAGGAGAATTAAAAAGAGCTTCTAAATTGACTCATGATTGGACCAAAAGAGCTTATGATTATTTAGATACACACAAACCGCTTTATAATCATCAACAAATTTTATTTCCTATTATCCAAGGAGGTATTGATAAAGATGAGCGACTACAATGTTTAGAACAAATGCTTCCTTTTGCTAATTGTGGCATAGCAATTGGAGGATTATCAGTAGGAGAGAAGAAAGAACCAATGTTTGATACCGTACACTTATTAGGTGAAGCTATTCCTGAGAATCATCCAAAATATTTAATGGGTGTAGGGAAACCAACCGATATCGTAAAATCAATTTTGAGGGGAATAGATATGTTTGATTGTGTATTGCCAACAAGAAATGCAAGAAATGGCCAACTTTTTACTAACGAAGGAACTATTAACATTGTTAATAGTAGGTATAAACATGATATCTCACCAATTGATGAAAATAGTAGTATAACTTTTGCCAAAGAATATTCTAAATCATATTTAAGATATTTATTCCAAATTAATGAAATATTAGGTATTCGAATTGCTACACTAATTAATATTGCATACTACTTTGATTTAATGAATCAAATTAAATTTGAAATTAATAACCATACTTTCGTAAAATGGTCAGAAGATTATCTAGAGAAATATGAGAATAGCAAATAAGTTATTTTTACTTTTGACAATTATTTTTATTAATAATTGCGCGTCAGTATCTGCACCGAAAGGTGGAGAAATTGATGCTATTCCTCCAGGATTAGTTTCAACTACTCCAAAGATATTAACTGAGATTAATCCAACTCAAAAAATTACAATTCAATTCAATGAGTATTTACAAGAAGCATCTTTAAAAAAAGCGATTAAGATTTTTCCAACTGGAGACTATGATTTTAAATATGAATATAAAGGTGATGAAATTGATTTCTGGATACCATCAAATTTAGATACTGACACTACATATTTGCTTGTATTTGATACAAGCCTTAAGGATGAACATGGTGTAAATATTACTCAAGATATTGTTATTCCATTTTCAAGAGATTTTGTCTTTCATTCTGGTACAATTGAAGGAAATATTTTTGGAGATTTTAATACTGCATTTATTCTCTTATGGTTGAACAATCCAAATAAGGCTATTATGCTCAATACAGCTCCAGATTATATTTTGCATGCATTATCAAATGGAACATATCAGTTTAATTTTTTACCTAATACAGATTTTTCAATTGTAGCAGTTCAACAATATGGATCAAATATTGATTATACAAAAGGGGCTTTTTCGTTTTATAGAAAAAATAAATTATCCTTACATAATAATTTATTAAGTAATATTAATTTCTATCTTACAAGACCTACAAAAGAAGAGAATGGTGTTATATCTTCTGATAGTTTAACAGTTGATGATACTGATGAAAAAGCATTGGTAAAAACAGCGACCGTATTAGGATCTGTGAAGGGTAATTTTCTTCATCCTATAAATGTGTTCTTAAAAAACCAAGAGAACAGTTACACCAATTTAGTAGAATTAGGAGGTAATTATACCATTGATGAAGTTTTAGAAGGGAAATATCAATTATTGATTTATGAAGATAGAAATAATGATTTAATTTTAAATATGGGATCTTTTACTGATGAACAATTTGCTGAAAGATTTTATGTTTATCCTGATTCATTAATTTTGAGAGCAAATTGGGAATTAGAAATTCCAATGTGGAATTATAGCTTAGAAAAGGAAGAATAAAATGATTGTTGTAGCCGTAAGTGGATATTTTGATCCAATTCATGTAGGACATTTAGAATACTTAAAACTTGCAAAACAACTTGGAGATAAATTGATTGTGATTGTTAATAACGATAAACAGACTATCTTAAAAAAAGGAAAGTCTTTTATGAATGAAAAAGATAGAATGGAGATTGTTTCTGCATTACAGTGTGTTGATGAAGTATTTCTAAGTATTGATGATGACAAAAGTGTGTGTAAAAGTTTGGAATTTCTGAAACCGAGTATTTTTGCCAATGGTGGTGATAGAAGTTTAAGTGAAATACCAGAAACTGCTATTATAGACAAATATTCTATCAAAATGGTGGATGGTTTAGGAGCAAAAATTAGAAGTAGTAGTAAAATTACTGGAATTGAATGCGACTCAAAGAAATAAATAAAAAATATGAAGAACTTGTTAATGATTTTATCGAATTAAGCGATAAATTAAATGTGAAGATTGTACATGACAAGGGAGATTTTAACGGAGACAATTGCTTGCTATTTAGCGATAATTTTATTGTTATTAATAAACACAAGCCATTAGAACAACGTGTAAATATTTTAGCAAAATGTTTTGGTAAAATGAATCTTGATAATATTTATATTAAACCTGTGTTGAGAGAACTAATTGATAAAGTGAAGTTAGAAAACGAATATGTCACATAAAAAACATTTATGGGCTCCATGGAAAATGGAATACATTAAGAATAAAGATGCTTCACAAAAGATTTTTTCTAGTAAACCGAATGAAACTGAAGATAAAGAAAATCTCATTCTTTACCGCGGTGAATTTTGTTATATCATTATGAATTATTATCCATATAACAATGGGCATTTGATGATTGTTCCATATGAAGAATCAGATTCAGTAGAGAATTTAGCAGACAAAACATTAACAGAGATTATGCGACTTACCAAAAAAACGATGAAAATTTTAAGAGAAAATTTACAATGTCATGGATTCAATTTTGGAGCAAATATTGGTAAAGGATCTGGTGCATCTATTGAAGGACATTTACATTTTCATATTGTTCCACGATGGACATCTGATACTTCTTTTATGCCAGTAGTAGGATCAACAAAGGTTGTTGCACAAGGGTTGCATGATACCTATGATCAATTAAAACCATTCTTTGAGGAAATGAAATAATGGATTTATTTTCTCATTCTTGGCTTCCTCTGATGTATCAGTATGGTTTTGGTCTCCTAATTTTTGGTGGTGGACTTTTTACAGTGTTCCGTGCTTATGGTGGTAATCAATTTTGGAAGGAACATAAAATATGGATGCAAGTTTTAGTATGGGGATTTATTTATATTTTTTCTATTCATTTATTTATGACGTTATCAGCATTGAATGATGCTCCCAAGATGTATTTACTCATTCTTGCTTTGTATGTATTAAATGTTGGTATTCTTGTGAGGAATGTCAAATGAACACACTTATTCCAACAACTGGATTATTTTGGGGAATCTTAACTTGTTATGTTTTTTTTGTATTGGGCGCAGGATTATTTTTCGCTCGTAATAACAAATCAACTGAAGATTTCTTTTTTGGTGGGAGACGATTTTCTTGGTGGTTAATTGCAATGTCTATGTTAGCTACAGGAGTAGGGTCACATAGTTTTGCAAAATATGCTTCGAAAGGGTTTGAGTATGGATTTTCATCCACAATGACCTATATGAATGATTGGTTTTTTATGCCATTATTATTGTTTGGATGGATTCCAATTATCTATTATATGAAGGTTAATTCCATTCCTGAATATTTTCAACGTCGTTTCAATAGTACAGTCAGAAATTTATCAACCTTTACCATGTTACTATATTTGGTTGGATATATTGGTATTGGATTACTTGCCCTTGGATCATTGCTTCAACCTATTTTAGGATGGGAAATTAATACAATCATCATTGTCGTAGCTGTTATTTCTGGTATTTATGTTTCTCTAGGCGGACAAACAGCTATTATCTTTACTGATTTTCTCCAGGGAATTATTTTATTGTTTGCTGGACTTCTAATTTTTGGATTAGGAATTGCTTATCTCGGAGGATTTGATTCATTTTGGAATAATCTATCTATAGCAAACAAATTACCTCTAGCTGATTTTAATTCTCCTCCTGATTTTAATTTTGCTGGTATTTTTTGGCAAGACGGTGTAGTAGGATCTGTAGGATTTGCTTTCATGAATCAAGCTGTTATTATGCGTTTTTTAGCAGCTCGTTCCGTTGTTCATGCCCGAAGAGCAACCATAATGAACGTTTTGGTATTCTTACCAATTGGTACGATTGCAGTATCAAATTCTGGTTGGGTTGCTAGAGCTATCGCAAATACTTCACCAGATGTTATTGCGGAAACTACTAATCCAAATGGAATTTTTACGGTGGTGGCTGGTATTGTATCAGGATCTGAAGCAATCTTTGCTTTCTTAGTGGCGGCAGTTGTTGCTGCACTGATGTCAAGTCTTGATTCTCAAATCAATGCATCAGCAGCAGTAGCTGTGAATGATATTTATACTCCATTAAGTAAAAATCCATCTGAAAAAACTCGACTACGTGTTTCTATGTTTACATCTTTATTAGTGACATTTATTGGTATACAAGCTGCTTTTCTATTTAGTAAATATGGTACTATTTATGAAGCACATGGCGCATTCCATAGTGTTGTTACTCCTCCAATGGTTACGGTGATATTCTTAGGAATCTTCTGGAAAAGATTTTCTTCTAGAGCTGCCGTTCTAACGTTTATTTTGGGAGGGATCTTTATTCTGTTAGGAATTGAATATCCTAAGACATTTGTACAACCATTTTCTCATGGCATTGAATTTGTTGAGGAAAAACCCTGGTCTTATATCAGAGCATTATATAATGTATTTGCATGTGTATCTATTGGTATCATTGTTACCTTGTTTACAAAACCTCCAAAAAATTATGATAAAATTAAAGGATTGACCATTTGGACGATTAAGGATGGTCCACAATACTTTAAAGGATCTGATGTGAATAAAAATGCAGGTATAACTATTCAGTTTTCTGGAGCAGAAGTAGAAGTAACACAAAAAGACAACAATGAAGTATCGTTACCAAAGAACTATATGGATAAGATAAAAGGAAATAAAGGAGATTTAATTTATATTAGCGATCATAGATGGTATCTTGGAGGATTAAAGTCTACCCATGCTCGTCTTGGTTCAGTGTCAGATAACAATAAAGTTATTATCTCTAAGGATGTTTCAGATCACGCACAATTTAATTTATCTGAAGATTTAATTGTTGAACTAGAAGTTTGATAATTATTACTTGATTTTTTATATAATATCGTGAGAAATTCCATTTCAATTCCGGAGTAGCTCAGTTGGTAGAGCGAGTGACTGTTAATCACCAGGTCGGGGGTTCGAGTCCCTCCTCCGGAGCAGCATAATGCCAATGAAAAAAATAAATAATGAATAAACCTATTTAAGAAGAAAAAAAATGGATTTCTTTACACTTTGGTCTTTCCTTGGTTTTTTATTCGCTGTTTATGCTGTCACAGCTAATGACAGTATTCAAACACTAGGAACTTACATTTCATCCAATCGTGATGATATTAAATGGTATTGGATGTTTGCATATATGGGTTCGATTTTTGTATTTACTATGTTGCAGGGTTTTAATGCTGGTGATCCAGCTTTTGGAAGATTAGATCAGTTCCCAGAAGTAAGCATACAATGGTATCATGCAATAGCACCATTAGTTCTGATTATATTAACAAGAGTAAAAATACCAGTATCAACTACATTCCTAGTCTTATCGGTTTTTGCAACATCTGTTGTGATGGAAAAAATGTTATTGAAAAGTTTTCTAGGTTACGCAGTATCTTTTGTTTTTGCTTGGGGATCTTGGTGGTTAATCAGCAAGTATATTTTATATGAAGGAGAGAAAGGGGACAATAAATATAATAACCATTGGAGAGTTGCTCAATGGTTAACCACTGGTTGGTTATGGGCAACATGGTTGAAACATGATATGGCAAATATCATGGTATTTTTACCAAGATATAATTCCATTGGGGGTATCGACTTTAAGTTCTTTGTTATTGGTGCAATGCTTTTAGGTTTGGGATTCATGTTTTATGAAAAAGGTGGGAAAATACAAGAAATTGTTTTGTCAAAAACTAATACAAGATATGTTCGATCAGCTACGCTCATTGATTTGGTTTATTGTTTTGTTTTGTATTATTTCAAAGAAGTCAATAATATACCAATGAGTACTACATTTGTCTTTATGGGAATGTTGGCAGGTAGAGAGCTTGGAATTTGGATGGCTATTGGCTATGGAGAACTAACATATACTAGTAGACACAAAAAGGCTATTTTCCCAATGTTATATAAAGATTTTCTCCGATTAATGTTAGGGTTAATGGTTAGTGTAGCTCTTGCATATGGCATACAATGGTATAGTACGTTTTAAACCATATAAAGGATATAAAGATGGACATTAAAAAATTATTACCAATAACTATCTTTATTGCAATTATCTTTATTGCAATAGCATTTAATCAAAATGATGATAGTCCATCTGTTTCTGATGAGACTACATTAAATACATTTAAAGATTCTCTTAGCTATTCTATGGGGATTAACATTGGGAAAAATTTACCATCCTATGCGGATATTGATAAAGAATTAATCAAGAAAGGGTTAGATGATTTTTTTACCAATGAGGACCCTTTACTTAATGTTGCTGAAAGACAAGAAATTCTAATGAAATTTAATATTGAAATGGCTGGTTTTGAAAGGGAAGACATGAGAGAAATAGGTGAAAAATTCCAAAAATTATCTAGAGAAAATAAAATAAAAGGTCAAGAATTTCTTGATGAAAATAAAACAAAAGAAGGCGTTCTAGTAAAAAGAAGCAATCTTCAATTTAAAAGAATTGTTACTGGTACTGGAGATATACCAGATTATGATGATGAGGTAACTGTTCATTACAGCGGATATCTTATTGATGGACATAAATTTGATAGTAGTTATGATCGTAGTACTCCTGCTACATTCCCAGTAAAAGGAGTTATACCAGGGTGGACAGAAATATTACAGATGATGCCTGTTGGTTCTAAGTGGGAAGTGTATATTCCGTACAATTTAGCATATGGAGAATCTGGAGTTCCTGGTGAAGAGATGGGAACATTTGTTATTCCACCCGCATCAGTCCTTATTTTTGAAATAGAATTACTTGGTATTGTTAAATAAAATCAAGATAGTATCTAACTTCATTAAATAAATATTATATGTTAAGATATATTCTAATGAATGCATGGAGATTTCCTATTATCAAACATGCATGGGGATTGCCCAAAATGTCTGCTGATTCTTTTGTTAGAAATTCTAGTGACAATCGTCCAATTGTTCTTTGTTGTGGAGATAGCATTACTCATGGGCATATAGGATATGATTGGGTAGGAGCATTAAGAGAACAGGATTCTTCAAAAATATATGTCAATGCTGGCATAAATGGAGATTTAGCATGGAATTTAAATCAAAGACTAGAAAATGCTTTAAAATGTAATCCAGACTATATCACTATTCTTATTGGTACAAATGATGCGATGGGGAGTCAAAAAATTAAGTTTATTCAAGAATACTATGTGACAAACAAAGGATTACCGCAATTACCATCAATGGACTGGTATAAAAAAGAATTAGAATCTATGGTTCAATATATAAAATCTCATAGCAATGCAAAAATTGCTATTAGTACTCTGCCATGGATTGGAGAACGTGCTTCGGATGATATTATTAGCGTTGTTAAAGAATACAATAATATTATTAAAAATATGGCTAGCAAATATGATTTAATATTAATTGATTTTTTTAGTCATCTTAGCAAATTTATTGGTAATAATAACGCTAGCCACCCTTATGAAACCACTCAATGGCGTACACTACGAGTGCTCAGAGCTATAATATTACACTATGTTTTTAGTCAGAATTGGAATCAAATTGGAAAAAAATATGGTTTAAAAGCATTGTGCGATCATATTCATCTCAATGAGGATGCTGGAATGATACTAGAGAATGAAATTAGGGAGTTTCTCGACGAGTAAGTACCCCGGACAGGATTCGAACCTGTGACCTACGGATTAGAAATCCGTTGCTCTATCCAGCTGAGCTACCGGGGCATAACAGCAAGGAATTTAATCAATTAGAAGGGATATTGGCAGGATTTTCACGTGATTTAGCGAGGAGCCCCCGACGAGAAAATTCTTGCTATAATTCGAGTTTAGCTGTAGAATTGTGAGATGCAGTCGAGAAATTGCGTTTTTAATTCAATATTAAGGAGAAAAAAATGGCTGAAAAAGTAAAGACAACTGGTGTTAGTAAAGCAAGTGGATACCTTTATTATCTAGGTAAAGATGGTAATGTATGGCGTTCACAAATGTCACGCGGAGGTTCCGGTGGCGGAAATGCTGAAAAAGTTGCTGACGCAGGTGTAACACGTGAAAGTGGCTATTTGTATTTCATCGATAAAGATGGTGATGTATCTCGTGCGCCTATGGCTAGAGGTAGAGGTTAATTAGCACATCTATATCTTAAGAAATGAAAAAGAGGGCAATTTTTTGCCCTTTTTTTTTATGATTATTTTGAAATTGGATTTTTATCGCTGGAAGCAATTCCACTAGATACGATCATTCGGAAGCCCTCTTCGACACTGATTTCAGCATCTAAAGTATCTTCAATCGGTATCACCAAAAAATATCCAGAAGTAGGATTTGGTGTGGTTGGTACAAATAAATGATAAAATTTTTCATTTTCTTTATTAAAAGATTCTTTTGTAACAAACCCTAATGTCCATATTCGTTTCCTTGGATATTCAATATAAACTACTTTTTGGAATGAATTATTTGTTGTTCCAGAGATTGATTGGATAATTTGCTTCGTTGTGCTATAAATCATACCAATTAATGGAATTCTCTTAAAAATTTCTTCAACCCAATTTACAACACGTTTTCCTAATACATTACGTGCAAAGAAACCAACAATAATCAATGTTATTAATACAACAAATAATCCAATGACAGAAGTCAACAAATCAAAACCAATAAAACTACCCTCAGCAACATTCTTTAGAGATTCAATCTTATTTAGAGGTTCTGCTATTTTCCCTCCGATTGTAAATATGAGAATTAATATTGCTTGTAATACATATACAGTTAAGGCGATTGGTATAATTGTAATAATACCAGCGAGTAGCGATCTTCTTATTTTTTCCATCATTATATTGTTAATTTAAAAATTATACTCCACTATTTCCTATATATAAGTACTGAACCGCTTAAAATAAGAATTGTTCCAATAATTTCCTTTGTTGTGAGAACTTCATTAAGAAAAGTCCATCCCATGATAATTGCTACGATTGGAGGGAAGATAGCAACATAAGTCACTTGAGTGACGGTGAGGTGTTGATATAGCCAGAAATAAATTCCCCAAGATACAACTCCACCCAAAACAATTAAATATATTGTAGACAGAATTAATTCATTAGTCCATACCAATTGCATAGTTTCTTCTGTTTCTATAAAATATGACAGAGACAACATGACCACTCCTGTAATTAATTGACAAACAGCATTCATTTGATAATGATTCACTTCTTGACTGTGTTTTTTATATAAAACACTCGGATATGCTGCTGCAACCACAGCACATATCAATAATAGAATACCAATAGAAGAATTTGAACTAAAATCAATTGTTTGGTTTGAAGAGATAATCGTTAATCCGATAAATCCAATCCCTAAAGCCAATAATTTATTTTGTGTTAATCTTTCATTTGGATCATTAGGAATCATAAAATGTGCAATTAAGCTGGTTACTGCTGGGAATAATCCCCAAATAATAGCTGATATACTTGAATAGACATATTGAGTAGCCCAATAAGTAATTCCATAAGATAAACTAAAATTTAATAATGCAAAGGAAAGATAAAGTTTGATCGATTGTTTGTTAATCGGAATAGATTCTTTTCTGAGAAGAAGTATTAAAAAGAATAAGAGACCTGAAAAGAAGAAACGTATTCCTACTCCATACATAGGTGGCATTCCTGCATTTAAAGTAATTTTGATAAAGTACCATGTTGAACCCCAGATTAGACATAGTGCTACAAAAGGTAAGAAAGTTTTGTTATTCATTAATTAGACGACTTATAGAGTGAAGCGAGTAGTCCACTAGCTATATAGATACTTGAATAGGTTCCAATAATTACACCTACAAGCATGGTAAAAGCAAAAGGACGAATAATTTCTCCACCAGCATAGATTAATACAATAATTACCAATAAAGTAGTGAATGACGTAATTAATGTTCTGCTTAGTGATTGATTAATACTTTTATTAATTGTTGATTCAAATAATACTGTTCCTGAAGATTTCATATTTTCTCTAATACGATCAAGGATTACAATTGTATCATTAAGTGAATATCCAACAATAGTTAAGAATGCTGCAACAGTACCTAATGTAATTTCGTATCCGGTAAAAGAAAAAATGCCTAATGTAATTATGACATCATGGACCAGTGCTAAAATTGCTCCTATAGCAAATTTGAATTCAAATCTAATTGAAATATAAAAAAGAATAAGTCCTAAAGCAGAAATAATAGACCATAATGCTTTTCCACTTAATTCTGATCCAATTTTTGGGCTCACGGTGTCAATCGATAAAATAAAATTATTCTTATCTTCAGGTACTTTTTCATTCATATTTTGATAAAGATGATTTACAATTTCTTGTTCAAAGTTTTCTGGAGCATCATCTCTTACTTTAAATTTGATCATCACGTTAGTACTATTCCCAAAATGTTTTATTTCTTCCGTACTAAGATCAAATTCCTGTCCTTCAATTGAAATAGACTGCATTGCTGCTCTTATTTCTTGGATTTCAACTTCTTCAGAAAAATTTAGTCCAATCATTGTTCCTCCTCTGAAATCAATTCCAAGATTTAATCCTGAGAATAGCATAAATAGAGATAAAACAAAACAGATAGAGGATATAGTAAATCCAACATTTTTTGATGCCATAAAATTTATATTAGTATTTTTTATTATTTCCATATTAAATACTTAGTTTCTCCAGATTTTTTCTAGAGGTTGTAAAATCAAACAGAAATCTTGTTACTATAATTGCAGTAAACATACTTACAACAATTCCCCAGAATAATACTGTTGCAAATCCTTTGATTGGTCCTGTTCCATATTGGTATAATATACCTGCCGCAATTCCAGTAGTTAAATTTGCATCAACAATTGTTGTTATTGCTCTTTGATATCCAGCATCAATTGCAGATCGAACAGTTTTCCCTTTTCTTAATTCTTCTCTGATTCTTTCAAAGATAATTACGTTAGCATCTATAGACATTCCAACAGTCAAAATTAATCCAGCAATACCTGGTAATGTCAAAGTTGCTTGTAATAAGGCTAGTATACCTAAGAGAAGAATGAGAGTCCATATAAGCGAAAAGCTCGCAATAAAACCAGACATTCTGTAATAAAATATAATAAACAATATCACAAGGACTAATCCAATCAAGATAGATGAAGTTCCTTGTCGTACTGAATCAGCACCAAGAGAAGGACCAACAATTTTTTGATCAATAATTGTTACAGGGACTGGTAAAGCACCTGCACGCAAGACAATAGCGATATCTTCAGCTTCTTCAACAGAATCTAGACCTTCAATTACTGTAGCACCACCAAAGATTTGACTATTAATGACGGGTGCCATGTGCACTTTTTTATCCAATACTATAGCAATTCTTTTTTTAATATTTGCTCCAGTAATCCTTGCCCATTCACGAGAACCTGTACTACTCATTTCCATCTGAACAATAGGTTGTCCAGCAGTAACGCCTGACTGGCTTAATCTTACCTGAGCATTTTCGATAACACCACCAGTTAATTCAGCATTATTGGCTAAATGATAAATAATATAAACTTCTTCTTCTTCACCAAAATCATTAAGAAACGTTTTTGAAGAATTACTAAAGAGAAAATTACTTCCTGTTGCTTCTAAGAGTTGCTTAACATTGTCTTGAGATAAAATACTATTTAGCTGTTCTAAATTTTCCTCATCTACTGCAAGATCACTGCCTATTCCAAGGAGTAGAGATGAAAATTGTAAGTCATTTACTTCGTTATCGGAGCTAAATAAATCTCCAACATTTGTTGCATTATCGTTTTGAGATTTAATTCCAATTTGATTTTCAGAAGAAGATAGATTGTCAATTTGTCTAATAATGGTATTAGTACTTTCTACATCTTTTACAATCATCAATTCTAATAGTGCAGTGCTTTGTAATAATCCTCTTGCACGCTCAGAATCTTGAATGCCTGCTAATTCAATCATTACTCTATCATTACCTTGTTTTTGAATAGTTGGTTCTGAAACTCCGAATTGATCTACACGATTTTGAATAATTTCAATTATTCTATTAATAGAGTCATTGGCTTCAAATTGTAGTTGTTCAATAATTTGATCTTTAGTTTTTCCATAAGTAATAAAATATCGAGGAAGTTTTAAATCTTGGTTTGTAGCCTTGCTGTCAAAAAGTTCGAAAAAATCAACACTATTATTAGTATATCCATCCTTTAAATCATTGAGAAATATATCAAATTTCTTATCTTTATTCTTAGCAAGGTTGTTAACAAGTTGAGGTAAATCGACTTCAAGAACAATATAGATTCCACCTTTAAGGTCTAGTCCTTGTTTAATTGTATTTTTTTCTAAATATTCAACTTCATCTTTTGATAAATTATTTTTTTCTGTATCACTAAGAAGTTGATATTTAATCGTAGGCCATAGAGAATAAATTCCCAATCCAAAGATAAATAATATTAATAATAATCTTGTTCTTAATTTATTATTCATTGTTCATCACATTAAGTTGCAGAATTTACCACTTTCCAATATTTTTGCACTATTTTTTTAAATTATATTTAATTCTTTTCCTACGTCTTTAAAAGCACGAAGCGCTTTATCAATCTGTTCCTTGCTATGAGATGCTGAAATTTGTACGCGAATACGTGCTTCATCTTCTGGAACAACAGGAAATGAAAATGCAATTACATAAATATTTCTTTTTAAAAGTTCTTCTGACATTATTACAGCTTTTTTAGCATCATAAATCATTATTGGTACGATAGGATGATTGTCTCCTTTAATTTCGAACCCAATATTTTTGATTTCTTTTCTGAAGTGCATTGTATTTTCTTCTAATTGATTTTTGTATTCATGACTTTCAGAGATAATTTGAAAAACTTTGATACAGGCTGCCACCAAAGGAGGCGCTAAACTATTAGAAAACAAATAAGGCCTAGATTTTTGTCTTAATATTTCAATTATTTCTTTTGAAGAACATATAAATCCTCCTGATGCTCCTCCTAGTGCCTTTCCGAATGTTGATGTAATAATATCTATGTTATTTAAAACATTATGGTAATCTCCACTCCCACGACCTTGTTTTCCAAGGAAGCCAGTAGCATGACAATCATCGACCATAACCAATGCATTGTATTTTTTTGCAAGGAAGACTATATCGTTTAATGGAGCAACAACTCCATCCATACTGAAAACACCATCTGTTGCAATTAGTTTTAATCTACCATTAGATGTCTTAAGTAATTCTTCCAAGTGATTCATATCGCAATGTCTATATCGATTTTTTTCAGCTTTACATAATCGTATTCCATCAATAATAGATGCATGATTTAATTCATCAGAAAATACAGCATCATCCTTTGACAAAATTGTTTCAAAAAGACCACCGTTAGCATCAAAACATGAAGAATAGAGGATAGTATCTTCCATGGAATGAAATTCACTTACTATTTTTTCTAGATCTTTATGTATTGTTTGAGTGCCACAAATAAATCTTACTGAACTTAATCCAAATCCCCATTCTTCAATTGCTTTGATTGCAGCCTTTTTTACTATGCTGTTATTTGACAATCCTAAATAATTATTAGCACAAAAATTAATTACAGATTTTCCTAGGACATTAATTTCTGTTTCCTGTGGAGTCTGGATTACTCGTTCATTTTTAAATGTACCAGCTTCTTTAATATCAACTATCTGTTCTTTAAGAATTTTTTTAATGTCTTCCATAATATTTTTTTACTGTTGGAATCAAATATTCCATGAAAAAAGACTTTTTATCATGTTTATTTGAAAAACTCCATTCTTTCTTTGCCTTTTCACAATTTAAACTATCAGGCCAAGTATCTGCAACAGATTGAAGTTTTTCTTCTATATTGTAGCTTATATTAAATTTTGGAAATTCTTTCTGTAATATTCTAATAATATCATTTGGTGTTAAACTGACTTCTTCAATATTGAATGTTCTTAATTTTGATTGAATATCGTCGGCAGACATTAGCTGAATAATTGATTCAACTGCTTTATGTATTCCAATAAATGGTAATTTTGTGCTTTTATCTATTTTACATTCATAATTTTCTTTATTGTTTTTTGATAAAAAAGTAGCAGCAGCATGCAACATTTGTGGGGCAAAATCAGTTGTTCCTCCATTTGGGATTGTGTACGGACTAATAATTCCTGGGAATCTTATAGATCGGAAATCAATTCCAGAATTTAATTTGTAACTTTGTTCGTGTTTTTCAGCTCCATACTGTTCTATGACCAACTTATTTTTTCCATATATTGTTGTAGGTTGAATAATATCGGCTTCTTTTGCTTTGATTAATTTTCTTGGACCATATACTGCAATAGAACTTGGGAAAAAGAACCGCACAAAATTTCCATTTTTCATTCCTGAATCAAATGCAGAGTTAATAATCAATCTAGATCCCTCTTCATTAACTTGTTTTGCCAGTTGTGGATTTTTGATTGCAGACTGACTTAGTAGTGCAGCAAAATGGTATACCTGAGTAATTGCAAAATTATTAAATAATTTCTTAATGATTTTTTCATTAACTATAGTATCTTTTATATATAAGATATTTTTATAGTTTGTAATAGGTTTGTTAATATCGAATGCAATAATTTTAGCATTATTTTTTTTAACAGATGAAAGTAATTGACTACCAATTTCACCATTAGACCCGGTAATAAGTATTGTTTCCATTATTACTATAAATTAATCAATTCAACTCATTTGTTAAAAACTTTGTATTAGGAACTAATACCAAGTAAATTTTTTATTCTAATGAATAAGATTATCTCTATCATTAACCAAAAAGGAGGAGTTGGTAAAACAACCACCGCTATCAATCTAGCTGCTAGTTTTGCTATCTTAGCGAAAAAGACTTTATTAGTTGATTTTGATCCACAAGCTAATGCGACCACAGGTTTATTAAATTCTGGTATAGAAAATAACTTTTCTATTTATGATGCTTTGAGTCAGACCAAAACTATAAAACAAGTTATCTCAAAAACAGATTTAGATTTTCTTGATTTTATAAGATCAGATCAAAATTTGGTTGGGTGTGAAATTGAATTGGTTTCTATACCAAATCGAGAAAAACAATTACTAAGATTAATTAATAAAGTAAAAAAAGATTATGATTTTATCTTGATAGATTGTCCTCCATCATTAGGCTTGTTAACGCTTAATGCTTTGGTTGTCTCAGATAGTGTTTTAATTCCAATTCAGAGCGAATTTTTAGCACTAGAAGGTTTAAAAGGTTTAAGTGAAACCATTCGATTGGTTAAGAAAAATTTTAACAAAAATTTAAAAATTTTAGGCATTTTAATTACTATGCACAGTAAAAGACTTAAGCTCGCAAGAAAGGTTGAAAATTTGTTAAAATCAAATTTTAAAAATAAATTGTTTAAGACTACAATTAATAGGAATGTTAGGTTAGCCGAAGCTCCCGATGATGGCAAACCTGCCATTGTATATGATGTAGATTGTGCTGGAGCAAAAAATTATATGGATTTAGCAATAGAGATCTTAAATGACAAAAAATAAAAAAATAGGACAAGGAATTAATGCATTAATTGCTCCAAAATCTGTGATTGATGTTAAACAAGCAGATATTTTGATGAGTAGAATTTC